>NZ_JAQREO010000006.1:0-220213 GCF_028599385.1 Pseudoalteromonas sp. CST2 | reverse complement strand
CTACTTGCTCAACAATAGATAATTTAAAGCCTAATGTATAATCTCGCTGAGTACGCTTAACGTCTTTAGTTTTAGTGGTTTTCATAAAATAAGTCCTAAATGTGTAAACACATTTCAGGACAAGACATTTTTAATTATAAAAAAAGCCGCATACATTGCGGCTTTTTTGTCGGTAATTTTTGGTAATTATACCAATTCGCTTAATTAAATTATCTATTTTAAGGCTAGAAAAACGTGTTGTTCGCTTGGCAAAAAATTCGCTATTTAGCTGTTCTAAATGAGCATTTTTTTACCTCGGTAGCGACACGTTTAGCCCCGCAAAATGATTAAGTATTATTACGGATTGGTATTACTTACGCTTAGTTTGCTTAACACGTTGGTTATGCTTTTTAACCGCTTTACGAATTTGGTTAATTTTAGCACGCTTGTCTTTGCGTTTTTCAGGCATAACCGACAGTTTAGTTTGTGTTTCGCGGCCTAATTTAACGGTTTTACGTAAATAGTTAACGGTTTCTAAATCAAGTTCAGCCCAGCCACCTTGGGGAAGGCGCTTATCTAGCTCTAATTTTCCATAACGAATACGAATAAGGCGCGATACTTCTACATCCTGCGATTGCCATAAGCGGCGAACTTCGCGGTTACGTCCTTCGTTTAGCGTTACATTGTACCAACGGTTAATCCCTTCACCACCCAAAGATTTAACCGTTAAAAACTTAGCCGGCCCATCTTCAAGCTCTACGCCACGCGTTAGGTTTTTAATGGTTTCATTGGTCACTTCACCAAATACACGGGCTGAATATTCACGCTCAACTTCATAACTTGGGTGCATTAAGCGGTTCGCTAGCTCACCATCATTGGTAAATAACATTAAACCTGCCGTGTTAATATCTAGTCGACCAACAGCAATCCAACGCTCACCGTCTATGCGTGGTAAACGGTCAAAAACAGTACGACGTCCTTCTGGGTCTTTACGTGTACTTAACTCCCCTTCTGGCTTGTTGTACATAATTACACGACAAATACGGTCGGCTTTTTCTTCAATTTTTACGCTGTGGCCATCAACACGTATTAAGTCTGTTTCCTCAACACGGTCACCTAATTTAGCCACTTTACCATTAACACTAACGCGGTTTGCATCAATGTATTTTTCCATTTCACGTCGTGAGCCTACCCCTGCACGGGCTAGGACTTTTTGTAACTTTTCACCTTGAATACTCATTCGGATGGTTCTCTCACAGAAGGATCACTTAATAACTGGTTTATTTTACTTTCCTGTTGCGCTGGCAATGCAGGGAGTTCATCTAGACCGGTTAACGAAAAATAATCTAAAAATAATTTTGTTGTTGCATAAAGCGCTGGTTTACCAGGTACTTCTTTATGCCCTACTACTTTAACCCACTCTCGCTCAAGGAGGGTTTTAATAATTGCTGATCCGGTTGTTACACCTCGTACTTGCTCTATTTCACCACGCGTTATTGGTTGCCTGTAGGCAATTAACGACAATGTTTCTAGTAGTGCGCGAGAGTACTTAGGTGCCCGTTCTTGCCATAAATTACTAAGCCAAGGGCTTAAACTACTACACGCTTGAAAGCGATAGCCACTGCCTACTTCAACTAGCTTGATGCCACGTGTTTGGTAGTGGGTATGTATAGCATCTATGGCAGTGCTAATTCGTGACATAGAAATAGCTAAATCAGCAAGTACAGTATCTTTTAAGTGGCGTTTGCTAACAGGTTTGTCTGCGACAAATATAGCCGCTTCAATGATCTCAATTAATTGTTCATCACTAATTCGACGACCCGCCATAATATTTTGCTTTGCCCTTTAAAATACGTAGCCATCTATTATGACAGAACATCGCAAAAGGGGGAAAATATATCTGCTTTTAAAACAAATTAAATGCACAAAAAAGCCAGCAATTAATGCTGGCTCTTATGTGTAGCGTATTTAGCTAATATTAGCTGTTTTTATAATGCTTTAGTGCATCATCTTCAGCAACGGCTTTACCGTATTTGCTAATGTAGCCTTTAAACTCACCTTTACTGATGCGTTTATCATTGTTGCCATCCATGTAACCAAAATGGTTTGAAATATCATCATCGTCAGCTTCTTCTACTGAGATGTAACCATTTTTGTCGTTATCTAAACTTCTAAAATCATTTTCGATTTTATCAAATTTAGCTATTTTAGCTTTAAATGCCGACTCACTTACTTCGCTGTCAGTCGCTACCTTACCGGTATTTAACTGCATGTAAGTGTTAAATTCTTTACGACTGATCTCGTTATCCATATTGGTATCAATATTTGAAAAGTGGCCCCAGATGCTATCGTCATCTGCTTCTACTTTTGAAATATAACCATCACTGTCGTTATCTAAACTTGCAAAATCGCTATCGATTTTTTCAAGGCCTTGGTTTGAGGCACAAGCGGCTAAACTTAAAGAAGCTAAAATAGTTGTTGCGAGTGTTAACTTTTTCATAAGACGTATCCTTGTAGTTAGTAAATGTCACTTTAACTAATACAAGTCCAATGCCAAAGTGCACAAGCCGCCAACAATCAATAAGTTACGTGTATTTAGCTTGTTTTATATAAATTAATCAATTACTTAGCTTTGCAATGATTGCTGCATACCTTGTAATTTTTGCAAAAAAATACCCAGTACAAACTGGGCATTATTTTAATCTACATGTTACCGCGCAATTAGATTGCTGCGTTTTGGTAACGCTTTACAAATTCAGTTACGTTTTGTCCGTTACACTTTAACGAGTTTAAGTTACCAATTTTTTGGCGAACAGGCGCAAGGCCTTGCTTTAACGCTGTGATACATAACTGTGTTTCTTGGTGTGCATCTTTTGCAAACACTTCAACTTTTGATTCAGCAGCTTGGTTAGACGTTACTTTTTTAGCAATGTCGCGAATATCTTGACCATTACATAAAACACTTTTAGAAAAACGCGATAAGTATACACCGTGTTGTGCTGCTTCTTTACGCGCTGCGCTAAAGCCTTCATTTGCACTTAATACACATAATTTAGATTCAAGTTTATTATCTTGGCTAAAGTAAGTGTTGCTTTTTGCTGATACAGACGCAGAGGCTAATAAAGCAGTAGCTAAAAGTAATTGTGTTTTCATGAGAGAGATCCTATTTGAACGACTAAACAAGTAATTTTTGCGCATTATATATTCAATAATCACGAGATCAATTGAATTTTTTATTTATTTAAATAATTAATAAAGCATTTACAATGTTTAAACTTTACGCACCAATTGATCAACATTTGCGCAGCTATTTTCTCATTTCGATCATGTTATGTAGGCTTATTTACTGATACAATTTAGTTATAAAAACAGAGTCTAATTAAAGGTAAATTTTATGAAGGTTATTTCTTTCAATATCAATGGTCTGCGAGCTCGCTTACACCAGTTACAAGCAATTATAGATAAACACCAGCCAGACATTATTGGTTTGCAAGAAATTAAAGTTCATGATGAGGCGTTCCCTCTCGAGGACGTACAAAAAATGGGTTACCACGTTTATTTTCATGGTCAAAAAGCGCACTACGGTGTGGCAATGTTATGCAAAAATGAGCCTAAATCGGTCTTAAAAGGTTTTGCCAGCGACACTGAAGAAGCACAAAAACGCATGATAAGTGTGACAGTTGAGCAAGAAAATGGCCGCGACCTAACAGTAATGAATGGTTATTTCCCACAAGGCGATAATATAAATCACGAAATAAAATTCCCTTATAAGCGCCAGTTTTACAAAGATTTAATGACCCATTTAGAAACAAACCACACGCCCGATGAAGATGTTATAGTTATGGGCGATATCAATATTTCGCCTACCGATTTAGATATTGGTATTGGTGAAGTAAACGCTAAACGCTGGCTTAAAACAGGTAAATGCTCGTTTCAACCAGAGGAGCGCGAATGGCTTGCTAAATTATTAAATTGGGGCTTTAAAGATACCTTCAGAGAGCAAAACCCTGATACAAGCGACAAATACTCGTGGTTTGATTATCGCTCTAAAGGGTTTGTGGATAATCGTGGCCTACGCATTGATGTTGTACTTGCTACCCATGCCCTTGCCGAGCGCTGTATTGATACCGGTATAGATTACGAATTACGCGGTATAGAAAAGCCCTCTGACCATGCCCCTATTTGGTCAACCTTTAAATAATTGCTATGTTAACGCTTAAAATGCAAGGGCTACTTTGGGCCCTTGTTTTAATTATTACCTTTATAAGCGTAGAAAAAAATACCTATAAAGCACTTTATAAAACGCCTGCACGGCAAATAGGGGTACTTGCGTGTGCGTTAGTATTTGCCATGTTATGGCAAATTAAAGCGGGTATTTTAAGCGGCCTTGATTTACACATTTTAGGTGTAACTGCCGCAACGCTAATTTTAGGGTGGCGCCTTGCTATTTTAAGTAGCCTGCTAGCCAGTGTCCTATTGGCGGCTTTTGCAAACATTGATCTTAATCTTTTGCCCATGCAAATACTATTTGGTGCATTTATTCCTACATTATTAAGCTACCTTGGCTTTATAATGAGTTATCAGTATTTACCGCGTCACTTTTTTGTTTATATTTTTGTGTGCTCTTTTATATTGGCAGGCTTTATTGCATGTCTAAAAATAAGCTTAGGGGCTTTGTTTTATTTGCTTATAGGGCAATATAATTGGCAAGAATTGGCAGATAATTACGTATACCTAAGTGCTATCATTTGGTTTCCTGAGGCAATGCTTAACGGTATGGCCATTACGCTTTTGATCACTTATCGGCCACACTGGGTCAAAACTTTTTATGATAAGGACTACCTAGACTCATGAGTCTGCAATACCAATGCCCTTTATGTAACCACGCACTTTTAAAACATAATTCATCACTTCGATGTGACAATAATCACACCTTCGACTTTGCCAAAGAAGGCTATGTAAATTTATTACCGGTGCAACACAAAAACTCAAAGCAACCGGGTGATTCGCTCGAAATGGTACAAGCAAGGCGTGCTTTTTTAGAGCAAGGCTTTTACGCATTTTTACAGCGCGCATTAAGTAATATGATTAGTGAGCGTAAACCAAGCGTACTAATAGATTTAGGCTGCGGCGAAGGATTTTATACTCATGCCATTGCCGATAAAATAGAGGCGCAGGTATACGGCGTCGATATTTCTAAATCAGCCGTAAAATATGCAGCAAAGCGATACCCACAATGTCATTTTAGCGTTGCATCAATTAGCCAAGCGCCTTTTAAGTCAGGCACTGCTGACGTATTGCTGAGTGTTTTTGCGCCTTTGTTTGAGCAAGAGCTGGCGCGTTTAGCAGCGCCAAATGCCACATTAGTAGTTGCAAGCCCTGGGCCGTGGCATTTAAAAGAGCTTAAAGAATATATTTATGCAGATGTAGCAAAACACACTGAAATTGACACGCCAAGCGGCTTTATAAAAGCAGATCAAAAGCTCATTACAGAGCAGGTTACGCTTAATTTTTCAGATATTAAAAATTTAATAATGATGACACCATTTGCGTGGAAATTTAGACCTGAACATTGGCAAACTCTTGAAGAAAAAGGCGCCCAAAGCGTCACCCTATCGTTTTACATTACTGAGTTTAGTAAAGCCGATTGATGTTTTAATAACAAGTGTTAGTGAGGAAATTACTGATAGGGTAAATTGAGTTAGCTCATATGCCAGAGGGAGTGTTATAAATAAATGGAGCAAAGCGTGCGCTCTGCTCATACACTTATAATTAAATGCGCTCTAAAATTGCTCTTTAGTAAACGCTTTATCCATTTTATCAAACATGTCTTTTAATAAGTGTGCAAGCTCCATATAACGGGGCTTGCTTTCGCTTATTTGGGCTTGATAGCCATTTGCCACCATTTTGGTATATAACTCGTTGTACCATTTTTGCATGCTCGGTTCTAATGGTGTTTCGGCTCGCTTACCTAACCAAAACAAGCCTTGCAACGGCAACGATAAAAAAAACAATGCACTGGCAATCGCTTGCGGTAAAAAATCGGGGCCTAAATAGTTAAGCTGAAAAAATAACGTAAGCATGGCTAATATTGGCATTACAGTAATTGCCAGCTCGGTTGCCTTAATTACTTTAAATTCGTTAAACAACGGTGCTAACTCTTTACGCATAGGCCATTTTTTTGCATATGCCCTACCCGTTTGTAATTGTGACATCACACTTTTTTGCATCATGACTCCTCACATCTAAACTTTTAAACCCGTAGCGCCTGCTTGCCACTGCCTGTAAGTGTAACACAAATAAATAGCTTCACACTTTAACAGTAAAAGTTATTGTTTTTGTATATATAAGCAACTAAACACTAAACTAAATTTATTAACTGGGTTAAAATACGCATCTTATAAATTAGACTTTAGTCGCTTTTTTATCACCTATATGGTGGCTAAGTTTACCTTTAATTTGCACCTTAAGTGTATTGTTCATATCTTAACGTACACTTACTAAATTTATTGTTTATGGAAACTGTATCTATGCCAACTACGCCCTCTAAATCACAACACGTTTTAGTATTAAACTGTGGTAGTTCGAGTTTAAAATTTGCCATTATTGATGCTGATAACGGGCATGAAATTATTTCTGGCTTAGCTGAACGCCTAGGTTCAGAAAATCCATCTATTAAATATAAATACCAAGGTGATAAAACCGTTATCACCTTAGCTGCTAATCAAGCGCATGGTGAAGCTATTAATACGCTTGTGAGCCTAATTAAAGATCACCACTTAGATGAGCATTTAATTGCCGTAGGCCATCGTGTTGTACACGGTGGTGAGCACTTTACTCAATCTGCATTAGTAGATGAAAAAGTCATTGCGGGTATTTCAGATGCTTCAAGCCTTGCCCCTTTACATGGCCATGCAAACTTACTGGGTATTTCATCAGCGCAGGCTTCGTTTGCTGGTTTGCCACAGGTTGCTGTTTTTGACACTGCATTTCATCAAACCATGGATAAAGTAGCCTACTTATATGCACTCCCTTACAAGCTATACACAGAGCACGGTGTTCGCCGTTACGGTATGCACGGCACAAGCCACTATTATGTAGCAGGCCAAACCGCTAAATTAATTAATAAGCCTGTTGAGCAAAGCAATTTTATTAGTGCGCATTTAGGTAATGGTTGTTCTGTGTGTGCAATTAAAGGCGGTAAAAGTGTAGATACTAGCATGGGCTTAACCCCGCTTGCAGGGTTAGTAATGGGCACCCGCAGTGGTGATATCGACCCTGGTTTATTTAACTTTTTAACAACACAACTTAATTATGATGCAAAACAAATCGACAACTTACTTAATAAAGAAAGTGGTTTGTTAGGTATTAGTGAACTGTCTAACGACTGCAGAACCATAGAAGAAGCTGCTGTAGCTGGCCATGAAAAAGCCGCCCTTGCACTTGACATTTTTTGCTACCGCCTTGCTAAACAAATTGCCGCCTACATAGTGCCATTACAGCAGTTAGATGCGCTTATTTTTACCGGTGGTATAGGCGAAAACTCAGATATTATCCGCGAAAAAGTGATCACACAACTGGCGTTTTTAGGCTTAGATTGCGATAAAAAAGCCAACTTAGATGCGCGATTTGGTAATGAAGGCATTATTAGCTCTGACAACGCGATCACTAAAGCGGTTGTAATGCCAACTAATGAAGAATGGGTAATAGCCCTTGATGCCGCTAACATTGTGAAGGAGCTTTAATTATGGCACGTCGTATTATGTTAATTCCGGTTTCTACGGGTGTTGGTTTAACATCTGTTTCTGTCGGGTTAGTGCGTGCGCTTGAGCAAAAAACCGTGAAAGTTAACTTTTTCAAGCCAATTGCCCAGCCACGTACGGGTGAAACAGGCCCTGAAAAGTCAACTCAAATTATTATGCAAGGCTCATCAATTACCCCACCAACTCCCTTTGCATTAAGCTATGCAGAGCAAATGATTGGCGATGGTAAGGGCGATGATTTACTTGAAGAAATAGTAGAGCGCTTTGAAAGTAAAATTAACGATGACGAAGTGGCTATTATTGAAGGTATGGTGCCTACTCGCCGCCAACCTTATGCAGGGCGTGTAAACCGCGAAATAGCCCAAACTCTGGGTGCCGATATTGTATTTGTATTAACCCCTGGTAATTACACCATTACGCAAATTGAAGACCGTTTAGAAATTGCTGCTGGGTATTATGGTGGCATTGATCACCCGCGGGTTTTAGGCTGTATTTTTAACAAAGTGAATGCCCCGCTTGATGAAGAAGGCCGCGCCCGCGCTGATTTGGTCGATTCATACAAAGCAGAAGAGCTCGATAACGAATTAAACCGTTTAGCTTCTTTACCTATTTTTAGAAAAAACCCATTTATGCTGTTAGGCGCCATCCCGTGGGACTTTGATTTAGTTGCGCCGCGCGTTAAAGATTTAAGCGCGTATTTAAAAGCCACCATAATTAACGAAGGCGACATGCTACACCGTCGCTTACGCCGTATTACATTTTGTGCGCGTACTGTATCAAACATTTTGAACCACTTTACACCGGGCGCATTATTAGTCACCCCCGGCGATCGTTCAGATATTTTGGTCGCTGCGTGTTTGTCGGCCATGAACGGCACTAAAATTGGTGCTATTTTACTTACCGGTGGCTTTGAACCAGAGCCGCGTATAATGGCGCTGTGTGAACAAGCAATGCAAACAGGCTTGCCTATTTTAGCCACAGAGGCCGATACTTGGCGTACATCATTACTACTGCATAATTTTAATATGGAAGTACCAAGCGATGATGACCAACGTATTGAAAAAGTAAAAGATCACAACGCAGAATATATCGATTCTGATTGGCTCGATACGCTTGCAAAAAATGTTGGCAAAACACGTAAGCTCTCTCCTCCTGCGTTTCGTTATTTACTTACTGATAAAGCCCGTAAAGCGGCTAAAACAGTGGTGCTTCCTGAAGGAAATGAGCCGCGTACTATTAAAGCCGCGGCTATTTGTGGACAACGTGGTATTGCCAAAACAGTATTACTTGGCGATCGCGATGAAATAATGCGTATTGCCGAGCAACAAGGTATTGAGCTTAACGAACATGTAAGTATTGTTGAGCCAAAATCGGTGATTAACGACTATGTTGCACCTATGGTCGAAATTCGTAAAAGCAAAGGCTTAACAGAAGTCGTAGCACAAGAGCAATTACAAGATAATGTTGTACTGGGCACTATGATGCTTGAGCAAGGTAAAGTCGATGGCTTAGTATCTGGCGCTGTTAACACAACAGCTAATACAATTCGCCCACCGCTGCAGTTAATTAAAACCGCTCCAGGGTCATCACTTGTATCGTCTGTGTTTTTTATGCTGCTGCCCGACCAAGTACTGGTATACGGCGACTGTGCAATTAACCCTGACCCTAATGCAGAACAATTAGCAGATATCGCTATTCAGTCAGCCGATTCTGCAGCTGCGTTTGGCATAGAGCCACGTGTTGCCATGATAAGCTACAGCACAGGTACTTCTGGCTCTGGCGCCGATGTTGAAAAAGTGCGTGAAGCCACGCAAATTGCTCAACAAAAACGTCCTGATTTAATTATTGATGGGCCATTGCAATACGACGCTGCGATTATGGAAAATGTTGCTCTTAAAAAAGCACCAAATAGCCCAGTAGCCGGTAAAGCTACGGTATTTATTTTCCCAGACCTTAATACCGGTAACACAACCTACAAAGCCGTACAACGTAGTGCCGATCTAATCAGCATAGGGCCTATGTTACAAGGTATGCGAAAGCCCGTTAACGATTTAAGCCGTGGCGCATTAGTCGATGACATAGTGTACACCATTGCACTTACAGCTATTCAAGCAGCTCAAGTTGAAGCGCTCGAAAACGCCTAAATTAAACTAGTGCTTTTTATAGCCTAGCTAATATTTACTTATTAATTAGTTAGTTAGGCTATTTATACCTACCAATTCCCATACTTATCCACAGAAATTGTGGGTAAGTTTTAAATCCTTATTACCCACAGCCACACAGCCTTTATTTTAGTGGCTGTTACACCTTTAATTTATAGCCAATAATCTATACTATTAACTGACTCTATACGCTGTTTGCAGGTTATTAATGTCAAAACAAACATTACAATTACACAGCACGCTGTTGTCAATTCATAGTTTAGAAGTGGATGCAGACATTCCTGTAGCGCTATTAAAATTACCCCTATTTTTTATTTCTAAAACTCACGATGAGCTTTCTATTGTTTGCCCTAGTCATTTTGCTATTGAGTGTTTAGATACAGAGCCTGATTGGCAAGCACTTGAAGTAGTTGGCCCGTTGGGGTTTTCTTTAACGGGGATTATGGCCAATATATCTGGCGTGCTTGCAAAGGCTAATATTTCTATTTTTTCTATCTCAACCTACGACACAGATTATATTTTGGTAAAAAAACACACTGCGCAGCAAGCCATCACTGCACTTAAAAACGATGGCTACAATTTAGTAGTAGATCAATAAATGAGAGCAGCCTCTATCGAGTTTTTAGCGCAAAATAAGCTCCCCGCCAGCGCATTAAAAATTACCAGCCCCTTTAGCGGCAAAGTCATTGATTTGAACCTGCACCCTGAGCCCTTTTTTAAATTTTCTACCCTTGGGCCAACTATGTTGGTTGCACTAAGTAATCATAAAATTTTAGCGCCCTTTGATGGCACTCTAGTGCAGGTTAAAAATGCAGGATGTGAATTTATTCTCCAAGCAAATAACGGTTTAAAGGTTCTCATTAACTTGTCACTACCGGCGCTGCAGCCTATTACACACACACATATTGCACAGCTAAATGGCAGCAAAATAAGTAAAGGGCAGCGCTTAGCTTACTTTGATTTACGCGAACTTAAATCGCCCTTACTGGCCAGCTTGGTGCTATTAAATGGCCATAATTTAGGCACTTTTCATTATTCACACACGCAAGTAAATGCGGGTGTAGACCCCCTTTTAACTATTATTAAGAAGAACTAAACCTATGATCACTCTTTACGGCATTAGTAATTGCGACACCATTAAAAAAGCCAAAAAATACCTCGCCGACAACAACATAGATTTTACCTTTCACGATTACCGAAAAGACGGTGTAAACGAGCAGCTTGTAAGCGAATTTGCTGAGCATATTGACTGGGAACAATTAGTTAATAAGCGTGGCACAACCTATCGCGCACTCTGTGATGAGCAAAAGCAAAACCTAAGCAAAGACACTGCTATAACATTACTTGTAGAGCAACCAGCTATGATCAAGCGCCCAGTGCTTGTTAATAACAACAGCTACCACTTAGGCTTTAAAGCTGCGCAATACGATGAGATATTTAAATAATGACACATGAAGTACTTGCACTTGCACAAGCGCTTATTCAGCGCGAGTCGGTAACCCCTGAAGATGCGGGTTGCCAATCAATGATGAACGAGCGTTTAAAAGCCCTAGGCTTTAATATCGAGTCGTTGTTTTTTACCGATACACTCAATACATGGGCCCGAAAAGGAAACGAGTCGCCACACTTTTGTTTTGCAGGCCATACCGATGTTGTCCCTACAGGCCCTGCACAAAACTGGCAGCACCCGCCATTTTCAGGCTTAATTGAAGATGGTTTGCTGCATGGCCGAGGCGCAGCTGATATGAAGGGCTCTCTGGCAGCAATGCTTGTTGCTACTGAGCGTTTTGTGGCTAAAAATCCTGCTCACAAAGGCTCTATCTCATTTTTAATTACCTCTGATGAAGAAGGCCCCTTTATCAACGGTACAACCAAAGTAATAGATACGCTTGAAGCACGCGGCGAAAAAATTGATATGTGCTTAGTGGGTGAGCCTTCATCGCGAGATGTACTCGGTGATGTAGTAAAAAATGGCCGTCGCGGCTCCCTTACTGGCTTTTTAAAAGTAAAAGGTGTGCAAGGCCATGTAGCCTACCCCCACTTAGCACAAAACCCAATTCATTTGGCTGCCCCCGCCATTACTGAACTTAGCCAAACAGTGTGGGACAACGGCAATGAATTTTTCCCCGCAACCAGCTTCCAGGTATCAAATATAAATGGTGGCACGGGAGCCGGTAATGTCATACCGGGCGAGCTTGAGGTGCAATTTAATTTTAGATTTAGTACCGAAGTAACTCATCAGCAACTGCAAGAACGGGTTAATGCTATTTTACAAACGCATGACTTAAACTACGAATTAAGCTGGATAGTAAACGGCTTGCCGTTTATAACCGAGCATGGCCCGTTAGTTGATGCCACCGTTAATTCGATTAAATCTGTCACGGGCTTAACCACTAACCTCGAAACCACCGGGGGTACGTCAGATGGGCGCTTTATAGCGCAAACAGGCGCAAAAGTGATTGAACTAGGCCCGCGCAACGCCACTATTCATAAAGTAGATGAATGTGTAAGCACCGATGATTTAATCGCTTTAGCTGATATTTACGAGCAAATTTTAGAGCAATTGTTAACCTAATGGCACTCGATACCAATACATTAGCAATGTGTATCACTGGACAAAGTGATACACACCTCACTGAGATTCAATCGCATCGGTTACATACTGATATTATTGATGACTTTTTAGCCCTGCAAAATGGCGCTAAAAATGCTGGTTTTGAGCTGACTATTGCCTCAAGTTTTCGCGATTTTAATCGTCAAGCTATGATTTGGAATAACAAGTTTTTAGGTATACGCCCAGTTTTTAATAAACAGCAACAGATAGTGGATTTAAGCCAACTAAATGAGCTGGAAAAATGCACGGCAATTATGCTCTACTCTGCCATGCCAGGTGCTAGTCGGCATCATTTAGGAACCGACCTTGATGTGTATGATACTGCTGCAATTAGCGATGAATATAAGCTGCAACTTACCCCTGATGAATACCAACATGGGGGGCCATTTGCGCCACTCAGCCAGTGGCTTGATAAAAATCTAGCTAAATATGGTTTTTATCGCCCCTACAAACAGGATCTAGGCGGCGTAGCACCTGAACTTTGGCATATTAGCCATATTAAGCAATCTCAGCGGTTAGTAAACGCATTGAGCGAAGCGATGCTTTACGAATGTATAAGCAACAGCGATTTAGAGGGTAAGTCAGCTATTTTAGATAATTTACCCGCGCTATATAAACGTTTTATAACAAATGTAAGCCCGCCTTAATAGCGGGCTTTTATTCACTTTAAAAGGCATCAGTACTGATAAAACGTGGCAACTTTTATTGGCATTACCGCGCTGTATGCTTATTTAATATAAACACCAATACCGAGCCAAGTATTAGTGAGCTTGCAATAATAAACTCCACTGTTACCTGCTCAGATAAAAACAACATACCTGCAATAGCAGCTAGTACAGGCACACATAACTGTACAACCGCCGCTTGCGTGCTTTTTAGTAGCGGCATGGCCACATACCAAATACTGTAACCAATGCCTGATGCAATGGCGCCCGAGGCGCACGCTAGTAACACCCCTTGCATACTTACTGTTTTTAAATAGCCTATTGCTACAAGTAATAAAACAGGAATAGCCACTAAGCTTCTTATAAAGTTAAAGGCGGTGGTCCGCAGCGGCGATACACACGCTTTACCACGTATACTGTAAACGCCCCATGCAACACCACTTAACGCCATAAGCGATGCCCCTAACAAAGAAGGCACAGCGGCAGAGGGCAACATTAAATACACAAATCCAGCTAACGCGACAAAAAAAGCCCCCCACTGCAATTTACTCAGCTGCTCTTTTTTATATATGCCCCAACCAATCATGGTAAGTTGTACCGCCGAAAATAAAATAAGCGCACCGGTGCCTGTATCTAGCTCTATATAAGCAATAGAAAAACAAAGTGCATATACCAATAAACTAATACTGCTTCGCCAACTTCCGGTATCACTTAAAATAGCGTCATTAAGCGCGCCCTTACGCTTAAGGTTATACGTATATATAGCCATAATTAAGCCTAAACACACGGCACCACTTACGAGCCTGATAATTGTAAAATTCCACGCATCAATATAACCTTGCGCTAACGCCATACGACAAAGTAAAGAATTTGCCGCAAAGGCTATTAATGCAACGAGGGTGTATAAAGTGGCTTTCAAAATCGCTCCTTAACTAAAACCTTATAATGAGATGCTTTAAATTGACTTGCTCAGCCAGCGCTGTATTTAAACAGCTGAGCCATTTAGCTGTAAAGCGGCATTGTTGTAATTACTTTAACTTTATTCGCAGCATTATAACTTTATATACTGCTAAATTGCTGTAATTACGCGTCTACCCTCTGGTATTCACAAGCTATTCATGATGATTTGCCTACCTTAAATACACGTAATTTAACTAACTCGCGCAGACCTTAGGGAGAATAGTTTTTAAATCCTCACAGGTCTATATGCCCTAAAGTAGGCTACGCTTTTTTACACTATTTCACACAAATCCAAAACCAGAGTATGTTAATCTTTAAAACCTAACTATATAGGAGTGCTCAGTGCGCCAAAGTATAATTTTAAGTGTTTGTTTTATATTAAGTGGATGCAGCACCATAGGCTTTAATGATTTATTTAACGACTATGCAAGCCAAATGACGTCTGTAAGAAACGCAATTCAAAATAACAATATTGAACAGGCTCAATCACTTATTACCAACAATAGTAAGTTACACAGTAGCTATTTACTTAACCAATTAGAGCAAGCCCGTTTAAAAGACCTTGCTAACGAGCAAAGTCTTTCACAACAACAATTTGAAAACGTATACGCCCAGGTACAAACAAAACGAGAAGCAGCAAAAATTCAATTAAGTGCAGGGCTTGAACAAAGTAACGCCTTATTTACTAACGACTCTGCCATTACCTATGTACCACCGGCATATGAAATGAGCATGCTACATAGCTACAAAGCACTTAATTATGTATACAACAGTGATTTAGAAGGCGCCTTGGTTGAAATACGTCGCGCTAACAAAGTACAAGTCGATGCGCTTGCTGATAATCAAACACAAATAAACGACACAATAGAGCAAGCACAACAGCATTACCCAAGTATGAGTAATGTGACACGCGGTATTAAAAATGGTTTTCAAAATGCCTTTACGTTTTATTTATCTGCGCTGTTGTACCAAAGTGATAAACAATACGATGATGCCTACATTGATTATAAAAAAGCATTAGAGATTCAACCTGACAATCACTACTTACAGCAAGATGTAATGCGATTAGCTAAAAAGCAAGGTTTTAACCAAGATTTAGAAGAGTTTGAGCGCCGCTTTAGCCCATTAAAGCCCCTTCGTGCTAATCACGGTGAAGTGGTTATATTGGTTGAACAAGGCTTAGTGCCTAAACAAGATGAATTTAAATTACGCTTGCCTATTTATACCTCCGGTGGCGATGCGCGTTTTTACAGTTTAGCAATGCCGGTTTATAAAGATAATGCGTTTATAGCTAATATTAATGGCGTAAATATAGGTTCGCAAAATTTAGAGCTCAACCCATTAGTGCATATAGAAGCATTAGCGGCTAAAACATTAGAGCAACAAATACCGGCTCGCGTATCTAGGCAAGTATTACGCTTAGTAGCCAAAGAAAAAGTGCGCGCAGAGCTTGCACGTAGCACAGGCGATGTAGGCAATATCATTGCTAATATTTATAATTTGGCGTCTGAGCAGGCCGATACACGCAGCTGGCTTACTTTACCTAATCAAATAAGCATGGCTCGTAGCAGTTTAAATGCAGGGTCGCATACACTTTTAATAGGCAATCATGCGCCTATTAATTTTACCGTTAGTAA
The DNA here is from genome assembly GCF_028599385.1 of Pseudoalteromonas sp. CST2. Lineage (NCBI taxonomy): Bacteria > Pseudomonadati > Pseudomonadota > Gammaproteobacteria > Alteromonadales > Pseudoalteromonadaceae > Pseudoalteromonas > Pseudoalteromonas sp. CST2. Next base: position 204,433 of record NZ_JAQREO010000006.1, on the reverse strand, counting down.
GCAAGGGTTAACCTTAATTTACCTAACCTCTATTAATAACTATTTTAACTACCATGTGGTTCAACTTTAGGAGTCATCATGAAATATACTTTGCCATTAGTGGCTGCATTAATGCTTGGGGCATGTGCAAGCCAACCTGATACATCAGGCATTTCGGTTGAGCAAAGCAAAAATACATTTAACGAGCAGTTACATGTTGATAATCCTGCTCTAGGTGAAAAGCTTGCCATTACCGATGTTAAAACACGCCAAACAAACCAGTTAACCGACGTGGTAGTAACACTAAGCAGCCAATATAAAAAGTCGCAGTATTTGCAGTATCAGTTTAATTGGTACGACAAAGACGGGTTTGTAATTAAAGGAAACCACTCACCTTGGCAAGCCTTAACACTGTTTGGTTTTTCTAAAACACAATTACCCGGCTTAGCGCCAACACCGGATGCGGTTACATTTTCGCTCGCTGTAAGAGAAGTGTCTACCGACGCACAAGAATTTAAAGAATAAGGGTTATAAAAATGATCACTACACAATTTAAAACGTTATCGAGTTATGCAGTTATTGGCCTCAGCGCACTCATTTTAAGCGGTTGTGCCAATAAAGCCGTAGTTAGTTATGGCGACGCGCAAGCAGTAGAAACCACCGATATAAACTTTGGCTCTACCGATTTACAAAAAGTAGCCAGCCAAATGACCGACTCACTACTTAGCTCGCCGGTTATTGGTACAATGACCCAAAACAAACGCCCTGTGGTATTTGTTGAGCGCATTAAAAATAAAACCAGTGAACACATAGACACTGAATCTATTACCGACTCAATCTCTACGCAACTGTTGCGCAGCGGTAAGTTTCGTTTTGTTGACATGACCCGTGTTGAATCAGTACGTGAGCAGCTTAACTTTCAAAACGAAGATGCCCTTGTAAATCCAGCCACCGCAGTTGCCTTTGGTAAACAAATTGGTGCGCAATACATGTTGTACGGCAACTTATCGAGCATTGTTAAATCAAATGCTGATAAATCAGATGTGTATTACAAATTTACAATGCGCTTAATGGATATGCAAAGCGGTCTAGTCGAGTGGGCAGACGAAACTGAAATTCGTAAAACGAAAGAAAAATCGACATTTGGTTGGTAATAGTACCAATTAGCTTAATTAACTTATCTATTTTGAGGCTGGATAAACGCGTTGAGAGTTCGGCAGAAAATACTATTTAGTTTGTTTTTAAATGAGAATTTTTAACTTAGTTAGCGACACGTTTAGCCCCAAAATATTTAAGTATTTTTGCGCATTGGTATACATTTCCACGCAAAGGCAAAATATCGCCTTTGCGTAACACCAACAGGAGACATCTATGAAAGCCTTAACCATAGCAATGTGTGCATTGCTTACACTCAGTGCACCAAGTTTTGCTAACTATGAGCGAAACAAAGCCGTGCCTGTACAACAGGTTTTATTTGGCGATGTAAAATCTGTACGTAAAATTACCGAACAAGAGCTTGTGCAAGACAAAAACAATGGCTGGAAAACCTTTGGCGGCGCCCTACTCGGGGGTGTTGTCGGTAATCAATTTGGTGGTGGGAGCGGTCGTACCGTCGCCACTATTTTAGGCTCAGTCATTGGCGGAAGCGTGGCGCATAATAATCAGCAAAAAAGCTATTATAAGCAAACACACCTAGTAGAGTTATTGATTCAGGTAGAAAACGGCGATCAATACATGGTGGTACAAGACCAAGACCAGTCAATGCGCTTTAGTAAAGGTGATAACGTACGGTTGGTCTATTTAAGTGATAATACCGTAAGAGTTGACCGCGCGTACTAATAAGCCCGTATCAGCAGTATCACGTAAAAAAACGAGCTATTTAAGCTCGTTTTTTATTTTACAGCGCATTAGTTGGAATTAACTAAACTTGGCGATAGTCTTTAAAAAAGCGCTGCATTTTAAGCATCGCACTCGATAAATCGTCTTTGTTAGGTAAAAACACTAACCTAAAGTGATCAGGCTCTGGCCAATTAAATGCACGCCCATGCACTAATAATATTTTTTCTGCTTTTAGTAAATCAAACATCATTTTTTCATCATCAGTGACATTAAAATGAGCCGTATCTACCTTAGCAAAGGCGTAAAGCGCCCCTTTTGGCTTTTTACAGCTTATCCCTTCAATAGCATTAAGCCCACGCCAAGCAATATCGCGCTGAACATATAATCGCCCGCCTGGGTCGATTAAGCTGTCTATTGATTGCACGCCCCCTAGCGCTTGTTGTATCGCATATTGCGCGGGTACATTGGCACACAAACGCATAGACGATAAAATATCTAGCCCTTTGCGTAAATCTTCCATTGCAGAAGTACGCCCGCTTAGTACCATCCAGCCCATACGAATACCCGCTGCACGGTAAGTTTTAGCTAAGCCATTAAAAGTAATAATGGGCACATCATCGCATAGCGCACCAATTGAGGTGTGAGTGATGCCATCGTATAAAATCTTTTCGTAAATTTCATCGCTAAGCAGTAACAGCTTATGCTCGCGCGCCACATTAATTAACTCTAAAAGTAAATCGTCACTATAAACCGCCCCGGTTGGGTTATTAGGGTTAATTAGTACAAGCGCTTTTGTTTTAGACGTAATTTTACTTTTTATATCAGCAATATCCGGAAACCAATCTTGCTCTTCATCACATAAATAATGAACAGGGTTGCCGCCTGCTAATTTAACTGACGCGGTCCACAGTGGGTAATCAGGCGCAGGAATAAGCACTTCATCATCGTTATTTAATAACGCTTGGGTGATCATTTGGATAAGCTCGCTCACCCCATTACCAATATAAATATTATCTACGTCTAGGTTATGTAAACCTCGTTGCTGGTAATGCTGATAAACCGCTACACGGGCTGAATATAACCCCTTAGAGTCGCAGTAGCCTTGGGCCGAATACAAATTACGAATAATATCGCGGTGCATGTCCTCTGGCATATCAAAACCAAACGCCGCAGGGTTACCAATATTAAGCTTTAGTACCTTTTGACCTTCGTCTTCCATTTTTTTGGCTTGCGCTAAAACCGGTCCACGAATGTCATAACATACACCTTCTAATTTGTGACTCTTTTTAATATCTGACATTTTTACCTCTTTGGGGCGAACTGGCTTTATGGAAAAAAATAATTAACTAGGAGTGGGTTTTATTCAATGTGAGGGTTATAACCTAATGGGCTCGGTAAAATTGTGTTACTAGCCCAAGGGTGGTCCTTGGGCAATGCGTGATCAAATTTATTATCGAGAGGCCAAACACGCCCTAGTAAAGTCTAAGACTACCCTAGTAAAGGCGTAAAATGCCAGCGTAATTAGTTGCTTAATACTGAAATAAATTCACGTTAACAAATAATATTAATTAGACTCTACCCAGGCTCTTAATTGGGCCTGCGAACCACTTACTTGCGCCAATAAATCTGTAGATGCCGTTACAGCTTGCGCTAAGTTATCTTGATTGAGATTAAGCTCAATATCACGGGCTACATCAGATAAACTCGTGGCACCAAACTGAGCCGCGTTCGACTTTAAACTATGGGCATGACGAATCGCCGCTTCTTTATCGTTACCAATGGTTGCAATTACTTCATTACCAAGGCGCTCAAATTCACTGCAGCAAAATTCAAGTGTATCTTTAAACTGCTCACCAAGTAACGACTGCATACTTTCTAGAGCAGCCTCATCTATTTGTACTTCTGTCATATTTTAAGCCCTTCTAAACATTCCGTGTCATTTTATAATTAATAGTATTACTGTATATCTATGCGTAAAAAAATCCAACTTTATTACTTTATAAATGTATAATTATCAAAATACACTCGCAATAAAAAGTTTAATTAATGACTCGCCAAGTTTGTGAACGCTGTTTGTTTACGCCCTCTACCTGTATATGCGGGGCCATTAAACGTTTAACAAATAAAGTTAGCGTGGTTATTCTACAACACCCCAATGAAGAAAAAATAGCGAAAAACACGGCAAAATTGCTTAATTTGAGCCTAACTGACTGCAAAATAATCAAAGGGGAAAATAACACCGACTTTGCCATGCTCAACTCTTTACCTTTGGATTCCACTGTACTGCTCTACCCTAATGAGCACGCCACCTACTTAGATGATACAAACCCAAAGCCAGCCTTAAGTAACATTACGCATTTAATCGTGATTGATGGCACCTGGAAAAAAGCCTATAAAATTTTGCAGCTGACCCCGCTACTCACTAAATTTAAAACAGTGAGCTTTAAGCAGTTACCGCAAAACCGTTACGCTATTAGAAAAGCTCCCAGAGCCGACAGTCTTTCTACGCTTGAGGCCGTTGCACATAGTTTGTTGTTAATAGAGCAGTTAAACCCTGCTCCACTTTACAATTTATTAGACGAATTAATACAAAAACAAACCCAACACATGCCCGAACACGTAAAAGCACGTTACTTAAATTAGCCACCATTAAATGTAAATGCGTAATTACCCAAACAGATTAAAACGCGGATTCACTCGTAAAGGGCCAGACTACCGCTTTGACGACCAAGTTGACTTTAGCGATATTAGAGACACCTTTGGCTTTAGATCTATGGTTGTAGGAAAATGGGTGACCAAAGAAGAGCATTTTATTAGTGCAAACTTAATTTACGATGCCCTCGCCGACCTTGCTCAAATATTACATTTACCGCCCAAAGCTATTGGCCTGCGCGGCAAACTAAATTTTGCCTTTGGGCATGGTGGTCAAAAAGGCGTACAAGCGCATTATAACGCAGCTTCACAAACCCTTGCTTTAGCTAAAAATGCGGGCGGTGGCGCATTGGCTCACGAATGGTTTCATGCGTTTGATCACCATATAAGCGAGCATTTATTTAATGCAAAACCTCGCTTTGGTTTTGCTTCAAAGCTGTGGCTTTCAAATACGCCAAATTTATCTCACCCACTTAATAGTGCGCTAAACGATTTTTACAAAAACGTGTTTTTAGATTTTGATGGGGAAGATGCGAATGAATTTGTACAAACGTGCATAAAACACGACCAAGCGCATAACATGAACTACATGAGTATGCCTGAGGAGTTAGCCGCGCGCTGCTTTGAAGCCTGTATAGATGCTCACAGCACTATTCAAAATAGCTTTTTGGTTAGTGGCTTAAAAAGCAGTAACTTGATATACCCAAGTGCTCAGCATATTAATAAAGCAAATGAAGCGCTTAATAAGTATTTTGAACTACTAGGTTATGCACTTCATAAATCTCAATAAGCCACAAACTACCTTGTAAACTTTAATTACGTGAAAAATCTTATATTTAATCTATCCTATCCTAAAGCATTAATAATTTTAAAATAAGTAGCAATTAAATGGTAAATACTGATTTTTCAAATAAAAAGCATGGCGCTATCTCTTTTGTTTATATTGTTCCCTTAACTGTAATTGCAATTTTATCTATCTGTATTCACTTTATGCTTGATGAAGTCATTGAAGCGCAAACCGATACTGGAAAACTCGTAAATGTAAGTGGTCAACAAAGAATGCTTTCGCAACGGGTGAGCATGTTTACTTTAGAGTACTTAATGTATGGCTCGCAGGATTCTAAATTACTGGCCATTAATGCTTTAAACTCTTTAAAAAATAATCATAAATACTTATTAAGTGAGCATTATGGGGCGCAAGTATTAGGCGATGAAAGCCCGCTATCTAAGGAGTTGTTAGCAATGTATTTTAAAGAGCCTATTAATGTCGATAAAAAATTAAGTATGTTTTCAGATAGAGTTGAAGAAGTACTAAAGTTAAAAACACAAACACTTAATTTAAATACAGCGCAAGAAAGCTTTTTTTCTTTAGCAAAAGAGCCGCTTTTAAAAGCGTTTAATACGGTGGTTATGCAGTACGAAAAAGAGAGTGTTGACAGGGTTAAAAGGCTACACACTATTCAAGGCATTGTAATTATAGTTATTTTATTATCTATATTAGTCGAGTTTTTACTCGTTTATAAAGCCAGAAATAAAAAACACATTTAATATCAGTGTAAGCAATAATGCACATTGATATAAGTTATTAAGCGTTTAAGCTAGCAAAACAAAGCCATTTAAACGCTTAATAGTTTTATATTGTTATAGGTTATCGTCGCTAATGCGGCTTGCTACCGCACTACTTTGATCTTTATATTTTGCGTCTTTACGAATGTTGTATGGGTTTTCGCAGGGTCCTGAAAGCATTTCAAAGCTCATTGCACCAATTTTCATCATTGGGCGCAGCGCTAGTGGCAACTTACCTGAATTGTAAAATTCTAAAACAATATTACCACTCCAACCTGGGTCGATTCTGTGCGCTGTTACATGCACCATTAAACCTAAGCGGGCAAGTGATGAACGACCATCTAACCAGCCTACTATGTCGGCAGGAAGTGTAACTTTTTCATGCGTAATGGCCAATGCCAGCTCACCTGGGTGTAAAAAGAAAGCTTCGCCGTCGGCAAGCTCAATCTCTTCACTCATGATTGATTCCATAGCCTTATTTAACTGATCTTTAGGGCCACTTAAATCTACGTAAGCTGCGTTATGTGCGTTAAAGGTTCTAAATTTGTTCCCTAAACGCAAATCGGCTGTCACACCCGAAATCATTTCGTTAGTCGGCGCAGGCTCAATCACTATGCGGCCATCGCTTAAATATTCTTTAATATGGGTATCTGAGAGTCTCATTTTTTCTTAGTCCTGCGTTATCACTATCTCAACACTGTGATGGTGCTGCTGATAAAAAAGCGTGCTGGCAATCAGTCTTGCCGCTGCGCTGTATGTGTTGCTAATAGCCGCGCTGGTATCGCTGGCGATTAATTTACCTTGCTCTGAGTATTCACGAATATCTATGGCAAGTGGAATATGGCTTAACACCGGTACGCCGTGTTTATGGGCAAGTTTTTCTGCGCCATCTTTGCCAAACACATGGTTGGCTTCACCGCAGTGGCTACAAATGTAGTGACTCATATTTTCTATAAGCCCAAGCACAGGTACGTTAACTTTATTAAACATTGCAATGCCTTTTTGCGCATCGGCAAGGGCTAAATCTTGCGGTGTCGTCACAATAACAGTGCCGCTGGCAGGCACTTTTTGGCTCATTGTTAGCTGTATATCGCCCGTACCCGGTGGCATATCAACAATTAAGTAATCAAGTTCGCCCCAATCAGTTTCGTTTAATAATTGGTTGAGCGCTCCCGATGCCATTGGCCCTCGCCATACCGTTGCGTCATCACTTGGCACTAAAAAGCCGATTGATTGCGCTTTAATGCCGTTGGCATCAAATGGCTGAAGCAGTTTGTTATCTTTGGTTTGTGGCTCTGCACCCACAAGCCCTAAAAGCATAGGAATAGAAGGCCCGTAAATATCAGCATCTAAAATCCCTACTTTAGCGCCTTCGCTTTTAAGCGCCCCGGCTAAATTTACAGCGGTCGTGGATTTTCCTACCCCCCCTTTACCTGAGGCAATCAGCACAATGTGTTTAATGGCTTTAAATTTTGCAGGCTCTTTTATAGTCACCACAGAGTCTATGGTAACCGGTGTATTTATACTTTCACTTACGTGCTGCTCAACTAACGGCATTTCTGATTGAGCCGCAAATGGCAGCGTTATTTTAATGTGTATTGATTTATCGTCATTTTGCGAAATGGTATCAATAAAACTTTCATCAATACCTACGGCAAATGCCGCGCTTCGATACGCCGCTAAGGCAGTAATAATCGGTTGTTTTTGCACCGATTTAGAGGAGAATAGTTTCGACAGTCCAAACATAGCAATTAAATAGCGTTTCTTTGATGAAAAGTGCCACAGAATTATGTAACATTCAGGGCATTAACACCAGTCAATTAACAAAAATCCATAAGCTGCGCGTACCGTTAGTCCAAAGCTTATGGATAAATTAATGATAACCGCCTTTTTTGTAGTAAAAATGGTGATTTATCCTCAATTCGGAATGATTATGACGCAGCGAAAGATCCTCATTACCAGCGCATTACCTTATGCAAATGGCCCTACTCACTTAGGCCATTTATTGGAATATATTCAAACTGATATTTGGTCACGTTTTCAAAAGCTACAAGGCCACGAAGCTTATTATGTTTGCGCCGACGATGCTCACGGCACGCCAATTATGCTTAATGCGCAAAAGCAAGGGATCACGCCTGAAGAAATGGTTAAAAATGTAAGCATTGAACGCCAGCGCGACTTTGCCGACTTTAACATCAAGTTTGATAAATACCACAGCACCCACAGCTCAGAAAATAAAGAGCTGAGTGAGCTTATTTATAACCGCCTTAATGATGCGGGTCATATTAAAAAGCACACTATTTCACAGTTATTCGACCCTGAAAAAGGCATATTTTTACCAGATCGCTTTGTAACAGGCACTTGCCCAACGTGTAAGTCTGAAAACCAAAATGGCGATAGCTGTGACTCGTGTGGCGCAACTTACAGCCCAACCGAATTAATAAACCCGCGCTCGGTAATGTCAGGTGCAGAGCCAATTTTAAAAGATTCAGAGCATTACTTTTTTGACCTGCCAGCATTTGAAGGCATGCTTAAAGAGTGGCTACACTCGGGCTCTATTCAGCAAGAAATGGCGAATAAGTTAGATGAGTGGTTTACCGATGGCCTGCAACAGTGGGATATTAGCCGCGATGCGCCTTACTTTGGTTTTGAAATTCCAAATGCACCGGGCAAATACTTTTACGTATGGCTAGATGCGCCAATTGGCTACATGGCAAGCTTTAAAAATCTATGTGACGAAAAAGGCCTCGACTTTGATGCATTTTGGGCTGAAGGGTCTGATGCTGAGCTTTATCACTTTATTGGTAAAGACATTATTTACTTCCACAGCTTATTTTGGCCAGCCATGCTAGAGGGCGCTAATTTTAGAAAGCCAACTAACGTGTTTGCACATGGCTTTGTAACCGTCAATGGCGAAAAAATGTCTAAATCAAAGGGTACGTTTATAAAAGCACGTACTTACCTTGATAACCTAGACCCAGAGTACTTACGTTATTACTACGCAGCTAAATTAAACAGCGGTATTATTGACCTTGATTTAAACCTAGAAGACTTTGCACAACGTGTAAATTCAGACCTAGTAGGTAAAGTAGTAAACATAGCAAGCCGCTGTGCAGGCTTTATTACTAAAAAGTTTGACGGTAAATTAAGTAGCACAATTATGCAGCCTGAACTACTTGAAGAATTTCAAGCTGCTGCACCGAGCATTACCGCCCATTATGAAAACCGTGAATACAGCCGCGCAATTCGTGAAATTATGGCCCTAGCCGACAAAGCCAACCAATTTATTGATGCCGCAGCGCCATGGGTACTCATTAAAGACGAAGCAAAACAGCAAGAAGCGCACGAAGTGTGCTCGCTTGGCCTTAACTTGTTCCGTGTTTTAATTACCTATTTAAAACCTGTATTACCAGGTATGGCTGCAAACGTAGAAGCCTTTTTAAATGACGACTTAGCATGGGATGGCGTTCAAAATGCACTTGTTGCACACCCTATCAATAAATTTAAGCCGCTCATGCAACGTGTAGAAATGGATAAAGTGAACAAAATGGTTGAAGAATCAAAAGAAAGCCTAGAATCAAAAGTAACAATTGACCCTAATAGCCCACTTGCAAAAGAGCCAATTGCGGATGAAATTGAATTTGATGACTTTGCAAAAGTAGACTTACGCGTTGCTAAAATTGCAAAAGCAGAGCATGTTGAAGGCGCCGATAAGCTACTTAAACTTACGCTGGATTTAGGCGGCGAAACACGCCAAGTGTTTGCTGGTATTAAATCGGCTTACGCACCAGAAGACATTGAAGGCAAACTGACTGTAATGGTTGCAAACCTTAAACCTCGTAAAATGCGCTTTGGTATGTCAGAGGGTATGGTATTAGCTGCAGGCCCTGGCGGTAAAGAAATTTACATTCTTAACCCAGACGATGGCTCAGAGCCAGGCATGCGTGTAATGTAATTTATTACTTATAAAAAACCGCTGATATTTCAGCGGTTTTTTTATGAGAAAAAAACGTTTATACCAATTCGTTTTGTTAAGTGTTCTATTTTGAGGGTGCAAAAGCGTGTTGATAACTAGACAAAAAATTCGCTATTTAGTTATTCAAAATGATAAAAATGAGAGCTTTTTAACGCGTTTAGCCCCAAAATAATTAAGTATTATTGCCGATTGCTGTTACACGTGTGACTCTGGATTAAATAAAGTGAAGTGACATTATGAGCCAAATTTTAAATGCCAACAGAATAAAAATAAGCAACCAAATAAAGCAACATAAGTTAGTTGCTATACTTCGCTTAAAGCAACAAAGCGATGTAGCCCCCTTAATTAATTGCTTAGTTAATACAGGCATTAACGCGCTAGAAATCACCTCAAATACACCTGGCTTTGAGCAAGAAATAGCAAAAGCACGCGCTGCTTATAAAAATACTCTCATTGGCGCTGGCACAATAATTAACACCGCCCTTGCGCAACAAGCGATTGATGCCGGTGCGCAATTTATAGTTACACCAAATACTAATCAAGCCGTGGTAGAGCTTGCTCACCGCCATGGTTTACCTGTGTTAATGGGCGCACTCACTCCTACCGATGTTGCCAATGCAATAGAGTATAACGCCGATATTATTAAAGTTTTTCCGGCAGGCAGTATGGGGATTAATTACTTTAAAGCGCTAACGGGGCCTTTTTCTGATGTGCCATTAATGCCCGTAGGCGGCATTAATTTAGACAACCTAACACATTGGTTTGCAGCGGGGGCATGCGCAGTGGCGGTAAGTAGTGATTTTAGTAAGCCGGTAAATAACAAACAGCAATACGAGACATTAAGCCAATTGGTGTGCAAATACTTATCAGCGGTCGCTCACTTAACAAACTAAATAATACAGCTAAAAGTGAGCTTTTATTAAGGGTAATACAGCTTTAATAGCGCTCTTTTAACTCCCCAATTTCTTTTTGATTTTAGTTTGCCACTCAAGTGCAAGCTCGGGTAGTTCAAGTGCTGCTAATAATACGCTTTCATAATCTGGGTATTGTTTATCAAAAAAGGCCTGAAACAACGTTTTAACCGAAATGTTATGCTCAGCTTTATGTTCAATAGTCACTGCATCGCCCGTTTTAGCAACACCTTGCTCAAGCACTCTAAAATAAACACCTGTGTGGTAATACTGAGTGAAAAGTTTTAGGCTTTGTTTATTATTAAGTGCAATAGCCAATTTAAAGCACGGCACACGGGGCTGGCTTACCTCAAGCAGTGCAGTACCTAAACGAATACGATCCCCTATGTGAATGTTTTGCTCATCAAGGTCTGAAATTGTGAAATTTTCGCCAAAGGCTCCGACTGCTAAATCATCATTTTTAAGGGTGCGCTTCCAATAATCGTAATGATTGTGCGAAAACGCATAAACCGCTTTATCCACCCCGCCATGATTGACTAAATCGGCTTGCTCATCTCCTATTATATTTAGCTTTTCAATAACAACCGGCTCTTTGGTTGGTGTTTTAAATATACCTGTTTTAATGGCTTTGCCGTTATGCTCAACCGTTTTTATTTTAGAGATGTTGGTAGAGATTATTTTCATCTTAAACCTTTGATTATAGCTAAAAGTAAGAGTGCGTAAGTTTCATCATTCATCCTTGATGATCAACAAAGTAAGATTATAAGTCAAAAATATATAACAAAGTTAAAATAAGAAACACTACAAATACAGGGGTAAGTACATAGAAAAGGATATTTGCTATGGTTTTGTGTTTTTCTCTAAAGCGAAGCATACCATTGTAAGTCGCTCTAAAAAGTGGGAATGTAATAAAAGCTCTAAAAATTGCCCATGAAACAAAACCGCATTGAAGTTTTATTTCCAGCCAAAACTGCTCCGGATTAATATTTAAAGATTGACTCGGAGAGCTTTTGGACCCAATTGACCAGCCAGTTAATAGCTCTAACATAATTATAAAAATAAGTAGAGCCGCTATCCAAAGGTAAGCTGACTCTATTGATTCTCTTTTTGAGATAAATTTTTTCATTAATATTATATAAACGCATTTATATAGGCTTACACAGACCTACTTTTCCCACTTGTTTAACGCTTGCTTGTCGCTTTGTTTAAACTCAACCCAGTTTGAGGAGTCTTTAAAATGCTCTTTTTTCCAAAACGTGGCGTGGTTTTTTAAGTAATCCATTATAAATTGTGCGCCTTCAAACGCGGCTTGGCGGTGGCGGGAGGTTACGCCAACAAATACAATTTGCTCACCAAGGGCTAAATAGCCGACTCGATGAATAATGCTTATACGGGCAAGTTGCCAGCGTGTTTGCGCTTGCTCGGCTATCGATTGCAGTAGTTGCTCAGTCATACCTGGGTAGTGTTCAAGCTCAAGCGCGATTACGTTATCGCCGCTACTAAATTCTCGCACAAGCCCTGTAAAAGTAACTACGGCACCATCACTTTTGTTATTACTGCAAAGTGCGTCATGTTGCTCGCCTACTGAAAAATCCTGCGTTTGTACTTTAATGCTTATACTCATTAGCCACCTGTCACTGGTGGGAAAAAAGCAAGTTCATCCCCTGCTTTTACAAGCTCATCGCTTGATGACATAGTTTGATTAAGCGCACACAATACATCACGCTCTTCAAGCCATGCCTGCCAGTGCGGGTTTTGCTCAACCAGCATGTGTTTAAACGCTTTAATGCTAAGGGTATACGCTATATCAACGGTTAACTTATCGCACTTTAGGCGCTCTTTTAGTTGGCCAAAAAACAGTACGTTTACATGCCCTGCCGCTGCATCAGTATCATTTAAATTAGTCTCGCTGCCAGCTGCCATGCTTGCCTCCTGCTTTTTGCGTTACACGCATACCGTGTATTTCCATAAGCGGATCGGCAGCTTTACACATATCAAATAGTGTAAGGGTCGCCACAGATACAGCGGTGAGTGCTTCCATTTCAACGCCCGTTTTGCCCGCCAATTTACAGTAGCTAGTAACTTTAATTTGGCAATTTGCTTCATCAAGTTCAAAATCAACGGCTACTTTACTCAGTGCCAGCGGGTGACAAAGCGGAATTAAATCAGCGCACTTTTTAGCGCCCTGAATACCCGCAATTCGGGCTACGCCTAGCACGTCACCTTTTTTATTTTGATTAAGCAACACTTGCTCAAAAGCCTGTTTGCTCATTTTAATGTAGGCCTCGGCAGATGCATCGCGCAGAGTGACCTCTTTTAGCGATACATCAACCATGTTTGCTTGGCCGTTTTCATCTACGTGGCTCAGCATATTATTGCTCTCGCGATTCGCATTTTTTACCAATAGTAATATGCGGGGCAAAGTTACATGGCTTGTGCATTGAGTCTAACTGATCTTTTATAATACCTGTCCAGGCTGTTTTACATGCGCCCGTAGAGCCAGGCATACAAAAAATAACGGTGTTATTGGCAAGGCCCGCCAACGCACGCGATTGAATAGTTGAGTTACCAATTTCGCCATACGAAATATGTCTAAATAGCTCTCCAAATCCATCTACGCTTTTATCAAACAGCGGTGCAAATGCCTCTGGTGTTGAGTCACGCTCGGTAAAGCCCGTACCACCGGTTACTAAAATAGCGTGAATGGTGTCATCGGCAATCCACTGCGATGCAACCGCTCGCATTTGGTAAACATCATCTTTAACTATGTCTTTATCAGCTAAGTGATGGCCTGCTTCAGTAAGGGCTTTAATTAAATAATGGCCTGAAGTATCCGTAATTTCATCGCGTGTATCGCTTACTGTCATTACGGCAATGTTTAATGCGATTTGTGACTCAGTTGTGTGGCTCATAGGGTTCTTCTCAATAAATTAGGTTTGTGTTGGTCAAATTGCTCGTTAACAGCTTTAAATTGCGCCGGTGTGTTGGTATTAACAAGTGCATGCGCTTTATTACATTTTAGCGTTTGCACACCAATACTACGGGTAAACTGTTTAATTGATTTATGACTATTTGCGTTTACGAGTAATTGTTTTAAATGACGTTTAACGCTTTGGGTGTTACGAATATACAGGGGTAACGGTTCATTTTCAAAGTGCCACGCATGTATTTGTGGCTGATTTGTTTGAAAGTGGGGGTTATCGCTTGCTGCAGATACAATTTGCGATAATAAAGTGCAAGTAAGCAATGGCATATCAACAGCGGTTACAAGTATATCTTGCTCTGTTGCTATTAAGGTTGAATAAATCCCGCCAAGCGGGCCAGAATCTGGGTATATATCAGCTATGTATTGCACAGTAGCGCTTTGTACATTACGGCTTATAAGTACATCACTTGCTCCTGCTGCTGTTAATAACTCACATGCATTTTGCAGTAAGGTTTTATTTTTTAAAATGAGATTGGCTTTATCGCTGCCCATTCTTGATGATTGCCCTCCAGCGAGTACAACCCCTGTAAACACGGCTTTACTGCTCATATTTAGCCGCCTAACATAGCTAAATGAGTTGTGGCGCCCGTTAAGCGTTTGTCGAGCTCATGGCTAATGGTTTTGTTGCCCATTGCCGCTTGAATAGCGTTTACAGTGGCTGGCGTATCTTGCGCATTTAAATGCGGACGTAAATCTATTCCCCGCTCGGCAAACAAGCACAAATGTAATTTGCCTAATGACGATACTCTTAATCGGTTACAGCTTTTACAAAAATCTTTACTGTAGGGCATAATTAAGCCAATGCGCCCCTCAAAATCGGGATGACAAAACTCCTCTGCAGGGCCGTTTAATTTACCTCTTACTACCTGTAACCAACCTTGTGCTAAAAGCTGTGTTTTAACACTTAGCCCGCTTACATGGTTTTGTTCAAAAAAGGTGGCTCCATTACCTGTTTCCATTAATTCGATAAAGCGTACCGTTACTTTTTTATGTTTTACCCAGTCTAAAAAATCATTTAATTGGTTTTTATTAAATTGCTTAGCCAGCACTGCATTTATTTTTATATCTTTTATACCCAGCTCAATTGCTCTGTCTATTCCTTTTAAAATATGAGTTAGCTTGTCGTGTCCTGTAATTAATTTAAACATGCTCGGGTTTAAGCTATCTATACTAATGTTTAGCGCATCAAGGCCAGCACTGTAAAACTCATCAATTTTATTAAATAAGTTAAAACCATTCGTTGTTATGGCGACTTTTTCTATACCTGGAGTATTTTTACATTGCTTTATAATGTCGGTTACATCACTGCGTAAACACGGCTCACCGCCTGTAATGCGCACTTTTTTTGTGCCTAATTGCGCAAACGCATTTACTAAGGTGTTTATTTCGCTTTTATTTAAAAAGTTACGCGGGGTATCGCACTGATACCCGTTTGGTAAACAATAGGTGCAACTAAAATTACACACATCGGTAATTGAGAGGCGCAAATAGTTAAACTGCCGACCAAATTGATCATTAAGCATATGCTTCCTTGTTTATTTACATTTCAACTGCAACATCAATACTGTTAGCGTTTTGCGTAGTATGCTGCTTTATTAATTGGCTTAACTGGGTTTTACACGACCCACAGTTAGTGCCGCATTTTAGTTTAGACCCCAATTGTTCTACTGTATTTTCACCACTTTTAATGGCGTTTATAATGGGTTGCTCACGTACTTTAAAGCAACTACATACTTGCGCGCCTTGGGTAAATTCTTCATCGGGCGTGGCATACAACAATGACTGTAATTGGCTAAAGGTTATTAAAGGCTCTGCAAATAAATGATTTATCCATTCAAGTGATATGTCTTTTTGAGCCGACGAAATAACTGCAACAAACACTAACTGCTCGTTTTGAATACATTGAACATGCATCGCTTTTGCACTGCCCATTGCCGACCACTGCCCTTGTAACCCGGTCAGTGTTTGGCAATAATAAAGCAAATCATTTTGCGGCTCATTGAGCGCTAACTGGTAGTTAACACAATTACTTGCGTTAACTTTAAGCCAAAAATCACTGTTAATATTAAGCTCTGTTTTGCTAAAAATTTGCATGTACTGAGCAAACTGCGCTTTAACTAAATCAACAGCACCATGCTTACACTCAGCCTGGCCCGAAATAGGGTCTACAACCGATTGATAGAGCCCACTTACCGTAGCGGATGAGGCAAATTGCTTGTTCCAGTGAATAGGCATAAAACATTCGCCTTTTCGCACGGCCTTCGTCACTTTTGCATGAGCCGTCACTTGCCCAGTTTTAGCATTGGCAGTTATTAAATCGTTTGCTTTTATGTTTAATTTGCAGGCATCAGTGGGGTTTATTTCAATATATGGGCGCGTTATATGAGTAGAAAGGGCTGTACTTTTTCCGGTGCGGCTCATTGTATGCCATTGGTCGCGTATTCGCCCTGAGTTCATTACAATAGGGTAATCGCTTGATGTTTGCTGCACAGGAAGTTTGGGCGTTATAGGTATAAAGCGGGCTTTTTTATCTGCGGTGCTAAATTGATTATTAACAAAAACCTGCCCGTTTTTATATGGCTCATTTTTTAGTACCGGCCACATAACCGGTTTTAAGTTATCGTATTGCTGCTGCGAAAGCCCCACTAAGGCTGATAAATTTAATAGCCTATCACCGTTATTTTCAAAATCAGTCAGTTGTGCCCATTCTTCAAAAATGCCACTGGGGTCTGTAAAATCAAATCCTTCAAAACCCATTTTTTGAGCAACTAAACACATTATTTGCCAATCGTTTTTAGCCCCCGAAAATGGCTCAACTAGAGGGCGCTGCCTCGATATTCTTCGCTCTGAATTAGTCACTGTGCCGTTTTTTTCGCCCCATCCGGTTGATGGGAACGCCACATTAGCAAATTTTAGCGTATCACTTTTAGCAATACAGTCAGACACAACCACCAGCTCACATTGCTCAAGTGCATTTTGTATGGCTGCGTTATTAGGTAGGCTCACCATCGGGTTGGTTGCCATTACCCAAATAGCTTTTATTTTCCCTTTGGCGATTTCATCAAACATATCAATCGCATTACACCCTGCTTTTTTAGCTATTGTTGGCGATTGCCAAAAACGTTGCACTAACTGTTGATGAGCGTCGTTTTCAATGTCTAAATGTGCTGCTAATTGATTTGCCAAGCCCCCTACTTCACGCCCGCCCATAGCATTAGGCTGCCCCGTTATTGAAAACGGGCCACAGCCAGGCTTTAACAATTTGCCCGACGCTAAATGCGCATTTATAATGGCATTACACTTATCGACCCCTGAGCTTGATTGGTTAATACCCATTGAATAAAAACTAATAGCGGTTGGGCTTTGTGCAAATAAGGCGTAAAAGTCACTGACTAGCTGCGCGTCGATATCACAAAAATCACTGACCGCTTTTACACTCCACTTTTTAGCCTCTGCAAGCGCTGTTTCAAAGCCGTTTGTATGCGCGTTTATAAATTGCGTATCTAAATAGTTATGTTCACTTAAATAATTAAGTAAGCCGTTATAAAGAGCCCCGTCGCTGCCTGGTTTTATATTTAAAAAGGTATCGGCAAGTTCGGCTGTATCGGTTTTTCGCGGGTCGATAACCACTACTTTCATGTTTGGATTAAGCTTTTTTGCGCGCTCCATACGCTGGTAAAGCACCGGGTGAGTCCACGCCGCATTTGAGCCAATTAAAATAAGTAGCTCCGTTTGCTCTAAATCGTCGTAGGTACATGGTACTACGTCCTCACCAAACGCACGTTTATAACCGGCAACCGCCGATGACATACACAGCCTTGAGTTTGTATCTATATTGCCTGAGCCTATGTAGCCTTTCATTAATTTATTGGCAACGTAGTAATCTTCAGTAAGTAACTGCCCCGATACATAAAACGCAACCGACTCCGGTCCATGCTCTTTAATAATGGCGTTAAATTTGTTGGCAACGTAATCAGTTGCCGTATCCCAGCTGGCGGGTTCGTTATCAATAAGGGGCGATGTTAAGCGATTATCAGTGCCGATGGTGTCAAGCAAGTGCGTGCCTTTAACACATAAACGGCCAAAATTAGCGGGGTGCTCGCGCGTGCCTTCAAGTTTTGTTGGGGTATTATTTAATAATGAAATATCAACCCCACAGCCTACACCACAATAAGCGCAGGTGGTTTGTTTAAGCAAAGGTGTGTTTGAACATGTGTTTAATGTTTCCATACTGCTCTCTTATTATTTGCGTTAAGCGCTCTGTGATACTGGCTCATCTAATGGGGTTAGCGTAGCTATTTTATTATTAAGCGCACTGCTAATAACGCTTTGCACTAGTTTTTCACAGCCTCCACAACCCGTACTTGCTTTAGTGGCTTGCTGCACTTTATTTAAATCGCTACAACCTTGTATAACCGCTTGTTCAATAGTGTGTTTTGTCACTTTGTGGCACACACAAATAATGGCATCACTTGGTAAATCATCAACGTTTAGCTCGCCCGCGTCACCTGCAAGCGGCATTATTAATGACTCTGCGGGCACACTAAGCTCAATGCCATTTAAGTGATACTGCAATAAATTATCGTAATCACTGGTATCGCCAACCAGTACAGCACCTATAAGCTTATTGCCTTGCTCATTAGTGACTACTTTTTTGTAAATACCGCTTAGTTGATCTTCAAAGTAATAGCTAATTGCGCCTTCACTGCGTGCATGGGCATCACCAATTGAGCCTACTTCAACACCCATTAATTTAAGCTTGGTGCTCATATCGGCACCGCTAAATTCATCAGCACTATTTAAGGAATTGTTTGAGGTAGTGTGTAAAGCTTTGTTTGAAGACAGCTGTTGTAAAACATGCCCCGCCGCTACTTTTGCCATCGCGTAGCCCGGTGCTACAAGGCCAAAAATAAAGTTATTCCAAAGAGCGCATTCGCCTATGGCGTATATGTTTTTATCATTCGTTTGGCAATGGTTGTTTATTACGATGCCGCCGCGCTCACCTATTTCTAAATTAAACTCACGAGCTAGGTTATCGTATGGGCGAATACCGGCCGAAAATACAATCATGTCGGTTTCTAGGATTTGCCCCCCTTTAAAGCACATTTTATAACGGCTGTTTTCACCCTCTATAATTTGCTCTGTCGCCACTGATGTATGCACTATAACGCCCAGCTCGGTAATTTTATTTTTAAGCAATCGACCACCAGCACCATCTATTTGTACGCCCATAAGTTGTGGTGCAAATTCTATTACATGGGTTTGCAAGCCAAGCTGCTTTAACGCGTTGGCTGCTTCAAGCCCTAATAAACCGCCGCCAATTACTACGCCCACTTTGCTGGCCTGTGCAGAATTTTTTATGGCGTGTAAATCGTTAATGGTTCTGTAAACTAGGCAATGCTCACGGTCTTTTCCAGGAATCGGTGGTACAAATGCAAATGAACCGGTAGCCAATATTAACTTGTCGTATTCAAATGTTTTGCCTTTTGCAGTAGTGACTGTTTTTGCATCGCGGTTTATATCAACCACTTTAGAATGAGTATGAAAGCACACTTGCCAATCTTGATAGGTTTTACTGCAGGTAAGTGCTAAATCGTCTTCGGTTTTACCTTTAAAAAAAGACGAAAGCTGTACGCGATCATAAGCGAGTCGGTCTTCACCGCTGAGTACGGTAATCTCCATATTTTGAGTATCACCTTGTTGTGATACTAGCTGTTGTACAAAATGATGGCCAACCATTCCATTTCCGACAACTACAACACGCTGCTTGCTTGGCATTAAAATCACCTGTTTGATTTAAAATACACTTAACTTTAGATGGGTACTTTAAATGTATAATTTATTATGTGTTGGTTATAGCAATATGCAAGCCAGATATATAATTAATATATTTCAATAGCTTAACTAAGTTAATGCAGTAAAAAAGAAGTGAAAGCACCACAAGCTGGCGCTATTGCACCAACTTGTAACGCTTTAAATTAAATAACGAGGGTTTAGGTTAAATACTTAAAATTTAGCGCTTACCCATACCCACAGTTTTTGGGTATCAACTTTGCCTGCAGCGCTATCACCTGCTGAATAATCGGCATATTTTGCACCTACGGCATAGGTTTTGTTAATAGGCTTTACGTATTGTACGTTTAGCTCTGTGCCTAAATCATCAACGCCATTGGCGCTATCGTTGGCATCAAAGCTGTGATACGCAAACAGCCATTTACCGCCGTAAGCTTTACCATTTAAACTTACATAAGTGTCATCAAGCCCTTGTGCTGGGGTTGCTAAAAACGTATCGGCCCAGCCATTAAATTTATGCATTGTGGCAAGCGGCGTGGCAAAACCATAATCACCGTTATCAGAACCCAGTGACTCAATACCAGCTTTTAATGTAACGGTTTCAATGCCTAAACCGCCTAAATCTATCCCTCCTTCAAATGCATAATAATCAGCGTCAAAATCACTCATGCTCGTTGATGCAGATTGCGTGGCGTACTGTGCTTTATAGTAAAATTTAATATCGCTGAGCGTTTTATTACCATTAAAAGACACACCATAAGTATCTAAACTGTCATTATCTATTGCGTCGTCACTTAATAAATAGCTGTATAAAACCACCTTACCTAGGCTTGTTTTAAAGCTTGCATTGATAAGGTGATCGGATGCATCAATATCTTTGCTATCGGCAAATATACGGTTGCGCTTACTTATGTAGCTATAGTGCAAGTTAATATCATTAAAGGTGTAATTTACTGTTGTAGCATCAAAGGTTTGCCTGTCTTGCCTAAAGCCAACGTGACCTACAAAACGCTGTCCATCAAGCGCTATTACTTGCCTACCTACTTTAATTGATAAAGCATCTTTTGCATATTTAACAAAAGCCTGATCTATCTCTGTGGTTTCAGGGTCGGCTATTACTGAGTAATTAGTATTTTTACCCAGCGTATTGTTGTAATCGTCTACACCTAATAGGCTTCGGCTATCTTCGACCTCTAATAAAGCAGAAAAGCCATTCACTTCATCCGTTTTATGAGTAAGGCGTGTACGCAGCGTTAAGCTACTGGCATCTTTTAGTGCGTTATCTTGCTCTGCACTTTCATAACGCAACCTAAAATTAAGGTCGGTTTGCGCTGCAACACTAATTGAAGGCGCAGCAATGCACCCTATCATTAAAATAATAGGTAAGTTATTTTTATAATTTAACATGTTGGTCTCTTAGTTTTTAATTATGAGCACGCACAATAAAATGATAAATAAACACAGCGAAATGCTCTTCCAGAGTAATACAGGATCGCGTTTCATTATTGAAATTTTGTTGGCTGAGCTCTGTAAATGTGGATTAGGTTTACTAATATCTGTTAAAAACTCAGAAAATGCGTGGTATCTGAGCGCTGGTTTTGGCGCAAGTGCTTTCATTAAAGCCTGATCTAACCAAAAGGGTATATCGGCTCGGTACTTGCGAATACTTGTGTATTGCCAGTGGCTGTAATCAATAGGGGTATGACTTGCCGGTAATGTTTTATAAGGCAGCTTCGAGCACAATAACTCATAAGCAATCACCCCAAGCGAAAACATATCGCTTTTAAAATCGGCGTGCAGCGAAATAAGTGTTTCAGGAGCCGTATAATCTATAGTCCCTTGCGGGCAGTCATCGGCTATTTGCTTAACCGACTCATCCATAGCCGCAACACTTACAGTACCGTAATCAATTAACGTAACTTTACCGTGAGCATCTATCATCACGTTATCGAGTTTTAAATCACGATGTACCATATCTAATCGCTGAAATGCCCTTAGCGCATGCACTATTTGCTCTACAATACTGCGCACTAGAGCTATTTCTAAATAAGGGACGTCGTGCTTATAGTCACTGAGGGTTTGTCCGTCCATGTACTCGCAAATATGATATAAAAATCGGCTTTGCGATTGCGTATTTAAAACCTTCATTACATTAGGATGATTAATACGTTGTCCTACCCACCCTTCGCGTATAAAGCCTTGAAGGTAATGTATATCGTCTTCAAAATTAACCGAGGGTGCCTTTAATACAACGGGAGGTGCATCAGGTGCTTGCTGTACCAAATAAATGTGCGATCGGCTGCTTTCGTTGATTTTACGAATAACCGTATATCCATCAATTATTTGGCCAACTTCTAATGCGGGTGGTATTTTGCGCTGCGTTAACGATTGATAAAGCTCATCTAGATTTTGCTGCGCAATGCTATTTACCTTCACTAATAAACAACTCACATTATCATCACTGCCTTGTGCTATAGCGCGTGAGGTAATGGCACTTGCTGCCTGCTCTAAGTTGTTATGGGCGTTTATTTCGTTGGCAATTTCACTATAGGGCAATACATCATGCACACCATCGCAAGTCAGTATGTAAATATCGCCGGCTTTTAGGTCAACTTCGTAAACATCAATTTCTTGATGTGACTGCGCGCCTAAAGCACGAGTGAGCGTATCATTTACTTTATGATCCCGCGTTATCGCTTCCATTTGATTATCGCGTAAACGCGTAATGCGAGTATCCCCTAAATGAAATATATACCCCGTAGCTGATTTTAATATAAGCGCCGTAAAGGTGGTCATCCAATCTGCTTGGCGTTGCCCTAAGTGGTTATAGTTGACTGATTGCGAATATAACCACTGATTTAAGCTAGCTAAAACCTTAGAAACCGATTTTTTGACCGCCCAACTGTCGGGTGTATTTAAATATTCATTTATAAAATGAGTAACACTGAGCTGCGATGCTTGTTTGGCATTTTTAGCCGATGAACACCCATCTGCTAAGCACGCAATAGCGCCTTTTGTTTCTTGTTGTTCGTGCTCAGTATTTAAAGCAGCAAACGCATCTTGATTTTCATCTTTTATGCCCGCGGCACTGTGCCCACCAAAAGAAACATCTAGCGTATTATTACTAACTTGAGCGTGTTGGGTTTCATCAAACATGGTTAACGCTGCCTTAAGTCACTGAAATAAGTTCAACAGAGCCATCTTCGTTTACTTCTGTGATGTGCCCATCTGGCTCTTTCATGAAAAATAACGCCCCTAATCCTAACAATGCACTGGCAGCAATGATCATAAAGAAAGTTTGGTAATCCACTAATGAGAGCGCCGTTAAATACACCACCGCACCTACGTTACCGTAAGCGCCTGTCATACCTGCAATTTGCCCTGTTAAGCGGCGTTTAATAAGTGGCACAGCAGCAAAAACCGCTCCCTCACCAGCTTGCACAAAGAACGAACACGCCATGGCAGCAGCTACTGCAAGCCAAAGTGGCCAGCTAGCGTCAACTAAGCCCATAACAAAGTAGCCAACAGCTAACCCTGAGGTAAGAATAATAAGTGTTTTACGACGACCCATTCTATCTGAGATCCAACCACCACCCGGGCGCGAGGCTAAATTCATAAACGCATAAGCAGAGGCCAGTAAACCTGCGTACACCATATCTAGGCCAAACACTTCCATAAAAAATAATGGCAGCATAGATACAACGGCCAGCTCTGAGCCAAAGGTGGTAAAATATAAAATATTAAGTACAGCTACTTGTTTAAATTCGTAGCGGTGCGATTCTGGCACGGGTTGTTTAAAGATATGTCCGTTTATATCAAAGGTTTTATATACCTCGTAGGCGTATAACAGCACTAAAAATGCATAAACGGCTAAAACAAAATTGGCAGAAATTAAATTAGCGCCTGTAGGAGACAACTTCCAAGTAAGTAAAGCCAGTGCGCCATACATAGGTAATTTCATAA
Organism: Pseudoalteromonas sp. CST2; assembly: GCF_028599385.1. NCBI lineage: Bacteria > Pseudomonadati > Pseudomonadota > Gammaproteobacteria > Alteromonadales > Pseudoalteromonadaceae > Pseudoalteromonas > Pseudoalteromonas sp. CST2. Next base: position 180,768 of record NZ_JAQREO010000006.1, on the reverse strand, counting down.
TAAGCAATAATACAAAGTCACCTTTACTGGTTACTTCCATTGCGCCTACTTTTTTAGGCTTAAAGTACGTCCCCCCTTTTGGTGTATCGGTTACGTTTATGTACCAAATAACACCAAAAATAACGCTAAGTGCGCCCGTTAAACCAACGGCATAGCGCCAGCCATCGTCGCCGCCAAACATAAGGGCTAATACAGGTAGTAACATAGCAGCGGCAGCCGATCCAAAATTACCCCAGCCACCATAAATACCTTCTGCTGTACCAAGCTCATTAGCCGGGAACCACTCGCTCACCATACGAATGCCCACTACAAAGCCTGCTCCAATAAAACCTAGTGCAAAACGCGCGATAGCGGCTTGCTCAAATGTGGTGGCCATAGCAAACATAAAACACGGTATGCTACATAAAATAAGTAAAGCGGCATAAACAATACGCGGGCCAAATTTATCTGTCAGCATGCCAACAACAACACGCGCCGGAATGGTTAAGGCCACATTTAAAATGAGCAGCGTTTTTACCTGTGCCATAGTTATACCTAGCGAGCCCGCTATTGCCCCTAGTAATGGAGCATGGTTAAACCATACAAAAAAAGAGATAAAAAAAACCATCCAGCTTAAATGTAGTATTTTCATTTTTCCGCTAAACGATATGAGATTAAACCCAGAACTCGGTTGCATGTTTTTTTCCTTGTAACGATTATTATTTTAAGCAGTGAGTACGACTTTGGTAGTAATAACACTGCGATGATTGTTAAATTAAAGTTAACCGCTTTCAGCAATTACTAAGCCAACAATTAATAGGTAGGTTTTTCAGTTACTTATATTTTTGGGAATTAATATTTATTTCGCTTTGCACTATTTAAGCAGCTTTGTTGGGCGTAAACAGTGCAAAGAATTTTTAAGCTTTACTTGCTCTAGGTTTTAACTAATTGGTATTGTTAAAAAAAATTACGAGAACTCATTAATGCAAAAACCCCCTTTAACGTATCAGCAGCAATTACGCTATTCTCGCCATATTATGCTTCCTCAGCTAGATATAGATGGACAAGAAAAAATATGGCAAAGTCATGCTCTTATTGTGGGGTTAGGTGGATTAGGTTGCCCAGTTGCGCAGTACTTAGCGGCATCGGGCGTAGGTACTTTAACGCTTGTAGATAACGATGTGGTTGATGCAACTAACTTGCAAAGGCAGGTGCTCTATAAACAAAGTGATGTTGGGAGCTTAAAAACCCACAGTGCAAAAAAACAGTTAACTCAGTTAAATGATGAAATAGAGATCCACACTATTGATGAATTTTTAAATGAAAACTCGCACCTTGAACAATTACTTAGCAAAGTAGATGTAGTTATTGACTGCACTGATAACTTAGCAACACGTAATTTACTCAACAGCGCCTGCTATAACATCCGTACGCCCTTGGTTTCGGGCTCCGCCATAAGGTTAGAGGGACAAGTAGCTTGCTTTACAATGGCGCCTAATAGCCATTGCTACGGGTGTGTGTCACAGCTTTTTGGCGAACAAACTCAAAGCTGTTCAGAGTCAGGCGTGCTCTCTCCTATTGTGGGGCTTATTGGTAGTATTCAAGCGACTGAAGCACTTAAAATTATTGCAGGACTGCCTAGTAAACTCACCGAGCAGCTATTACTTGTAGATGGTTTGAGTATGGAGTTTAACCGTTTTAACATTGTTAAAAATAAGCACTGCACTGTTTGCAGCGCTTAATTTAGTACATGGTAAATACATGACTGTTTTTGAGATCCTAACTTAGCGTTTCTAGGTTATTTATTGTCAAATAAATCTGCTCGCCTAGGCTTACAGCACTTTGCTGCCATTGCCTTTTAGACAGCGCGCAATACAGTAATTGCGTATCTACATTAACAGTTAGCAGCCATTGCTCATCAAGCTGCTGGGCATTTTCAAGCATACCTTTTAGCACGTTTGCACTGCTCTCATTAATTGGTTTTACTTTGCTGTAGGTTATTTGGCTGCTTTCTATAATTAACATATGGTTTTGTTTTACCAGCGAAGGCACTGCATATAAATGCTGTTGGCTATTACTAAGAGTAAGCTGGTATAGACCAAAAGCATCATTAAATTCAGGCTTACTATAACTAAGTATACTAAGTGGCGTTTGGCTCTTATTTGTATAAATACTTTGCACCACTTCTTGTGTTGCACCGCACTGGAGCACGTTGCCTTTCGCTATATGAAGTAATGTATCGCTGCAATAAAGTAGCTCTTTTAAGGAGTGGCTAACAATAATAAATTTAATACCATGGGATTTATTTAGTTGTTGAACAGCCCCCAACATCGTAAAACGCGTTGACCAATCTAAGGCGCTAAATGGCTCATCAAGTAAAACAACAGATTGCCCACTTAGTAGTGTTCTTGCAAAAATTACACGCTGGCTCTCCCCGCCCGAAAGCGCCGACACATCACGATTTAGTAATGGGTTTAGTGCTAATAAATCAATTACCTGATCAGGCGTTAGGTTATTACTTTTATTTTTACAATGCTTGTGAGTAAACAGTAAATTACCCATTACATTTAAATGTGGAAATAACGGGCACGACTGCAGCTGTAAAGTAAGTAGGCGTTTATCGGGCTTTAAATGGGTAATATTATGATTATTTATACACACATTTTGCGCCGTCGTAAGCCCCGCTATCGCCTGTAATAAGCTCGATTTGCCAGAGCCCGAAGGACCAAACACCCCTAAAATATCAAATTGATTTATAGCTAAATCAACATGTAATTCAAAATCGTCCAAACGTTGATGACATTGTATTTTAAGCACGATTAGCAGCTCCGTTTATCACGGTTTTATTAACTTTAAACAACAACACTAAACACGCAAACGAGATTGCTAGCAATACCAACGACAATTGGTGCGCTGCCCCATAATTAAGCGACTCTACATGGTCGTACAATGCAATAGACACCACTTGGGTTTCGCCTTGTATATTGCCACCAATCATTAGCACTAAACCAAATTCTCCTAATGTATGAGCAAAGCCCAGTGCAAAGGCACTACCTATGCTTGGCTTTAATAGCGGTAACGTTAAATACATAAAACGCTTAAACGGGCTGATCCCCAAGGCAATAGCAGCTTGATTATAAGTAGTATTTATTTGTTTAAAGCCCGCCAGTAACGGCTGCATCACAAAAGGGAGAGAGTAAAATAACGAGCCAATAACCACCCCTTGAAAACTAAACGCGAGCTGCGTACCCGTTAGCCAAAACCAAAACTGCCCAAATGCATGAGTAGGTGAAAACAATACCAATAAATAAAAGCCCATTAGCGTAGGCGGCAGCACCAAAGGCATTGCTATAAGTGCTTCTAATATAGGCTTTAACTTACCTTTATAACTGGCTAGCTGCCATGCAAGCGGAATGCATATAATCAACAAAATAGCAGCCGTTATAAAGGCAAGTTTAATTGTAAGCCACAGCGCTGTCACATCACTTGCTAACATCACTTTCCTTTACTTTATAGCCAAGCTCTAATAATGTTTTTGCGGTTGAGGAGTCATTTAAAAAAGCCATAAATTTTTTAGCTGCCGTTAAATGCTTAGTCGCGCTTATGATAACGCCTTGCTGCGTTATTTCAGGGTATTTTTCAGGTTCGATAAGCGTGTAATTTAAATATTTTTTATTTTTAGTTTTGCGATACGCCGACTTTAACGTAGATAGCGCGACTAAGCCTTTAGCGGCATTGCCTGTTTCTACAAATTGAAACGCATGGGTAATATTATTTGCATACACAAATTCATACGGTGTTTTTATATAATTTTTAGCATAATGCGTCGATGATTGCCCATATGGCGAAAACCGCGGATTAGCAATGGCTAATTTATTATTAATAACTGAGTTGCTTGGCTGCCACAGCGCTAATAAACCTATCGCATAGGTGGTTAAGCTATTTTTAAGGGCAAAGCCGTCTTTGATCAGTGCGTGTGGGCGTGCAGCGTCGGCTGATAAAAATATATCGTACGGTGCACCGTGCATAATTTGTGAGTGTAATACGCCGCTAGAAGCAGCTGATATTTTAATATTAATATTTTTCAAGGCTGGGTTAGTTACCAGCGTTTGCAGCACAGGCTTAAAATTGCTCGCAACGGCTATGTGCAGCGTTTCTTTTGCGTTAAGAGGATTGCTAAATACCACTAACAGTAATAACAAATAACCACACCATGTATTGTAAAGCTTTAACATTATAAGTATTGTTTTAAAAATCAGACACATTATAAAAAACAATATATATGAACGATGTATGCAATGCACCTGGTTTATTACCAGTAGAAACCGCAATTAGTAACATGCTAAGCGCTATTAACTTTAATAAAGCAGCAGAAACTATTTCAATAATGCACAGTGTTGGCCGTGTTTTAGCAAACGATATTAAATCCAATATAAATGTGCCTACTCACGATAATTCGGCAATGGATGGCTATGCACTTTGCCTAAGCGAAGGGCTAACAACTTATCAGCAAGTAGGCAGTGTATTTGCTGGGCAAACCTTTAAAAACATCTTAACACCTGGGCAATGCGTTAGAATTATGACCGGCGCTGCCCTGCCCCCTGGCGCTAATGCGGTAGTTATGCAAGAAAACGCCAGCGTAGATAACGACAAAATAACATTTACAGGTCATATTGAGCTCAATAATAATGTTCGCTTTGCAGGTGAAGACATTGCAAAAAATAGTGTTGTTTTTAAAGCGGGCAGAAAACTAAAAGCAGTCGATGTAGGCTTACTTGCCTCTATTGGTATTAACCAAGTAAGTGTATATGAAACACTAAAGGTCGCGGTTTTTTCTACAGGGGATGAACTTATAGAGCCTGGCAATGCGCTTCCTGCAGGTGCTATTTATGAAAGTAATCGCGCTGTTATATTAAGCGAGCTTAATGATAACAATATAGAAGTGATTGATTTTGGGATAATTGCCGATGATAAAACGCTCATTAAAAACACATTTTTAAAAGCAAACGAGCAAGCCGATGCCGTAATAAGCTCTGGTGGTGTATCGGTTGGCGAAGCCGATTTTACTAAAGAAGTATTAAATGAAATTGGCGATATCCATTTTTGGAAAATTGCCATGAAACCGGGTAAACCCTTTGCTTTTGGTAAATTACCTAACAGCTACTTTTTTGGGTTACCAGGTAACCCCGTATCGGCAGCCGTTACGCTTGAGCGACTTGTAAAGCCAGCCCTTACAAAGCTTTCAGGAAATGAACATACTGCTAAGTTACGTTTAAAAGCAACCACCACAGCGCTGATTAAAAAGCGCCCCGGCCGTACCGACTTTCAACGCGGTATTGCCAGCACCGACGAAGACAATAACCTACTGGTAACGCCTATAAATAAGCAAGGCTCAGGGGTACTCTCATCGCTTAGCCACGCAAATTGCCTTATTGTGGTGCCCGCAGAAAGTGGCAATATTGGAAAAGACGAAACCGTAGAAATAGAACTACTATAACTTATACCAATTTGCTTAGTTAGGTAGTATATAAGCACGAGTAATAAAAAAGCCCAGCAAGTATGTGCAACTTGCTGGGCTTAAGTTTAGGTTTAAACCGCTATTAAAATAACGACTCAAAATCACCATTAGGAAATAATACCCCAGGAATACCACGTACTGCGGTTACATCCGCAATTTTTGTATCGCCTAAATACAAGCCACCGCTGTAGTTGCTGCCAGCTTGTTTTACATCAAGCCAGCGACCGTTTTCACCTTTTGCGGTTAAACTAATATTGCTATTTACTTCTCTAATGCGTAAATCTAAGGCTTTTTGTTTTACGCTAATAAATACATCACTACTGGTAAGCTGCGATAAATCAATAACATCACCTACATACGCTAAGCTAAAGTCACTCGCACCTCCTAATGGCAGAGCCAGTTCTAGGCCAAACATTAAATCATCGTTTTCCTCACCCGTCAGTGGCGAAGCTTCTAATGCTGTAATATGAAAAGGCGTAGTTTGAATATCACTTTGATATTGGCCAGCAAAATCAAAGGCAGATAAAGACGTAACTTCCTGTGCAAACGCAGTAACAAATCGATTTAGATCTAATGATATCTCACCAGTAAGCTCGCCTGATTGCTTAGCAATAACTACGTCAGTGGTAATATTAGCAATGCCTGTTTGTGCATCGGGTAATAATTCACTTTGCTCACTTACCCCATCAAATTCCACCAGCAGTTCACTTACATCAACATCTAAGCGCGTATCGCCATTAATAACAGAAGCGCTCATTACCCCTTCTATTTTATCACCAAGTACACCGCTTATTCTAAATGTGGGGATAGACATGTCTATATTTACTGGCAAGCCATCATAGGTACCGGTAATTAGCCATTCGTAGGGTGAGGTTGAATAGCTAATATCAAGATTACGTAACGTGTACTGCCCTTCGCTCGCAGATACTTCTGCAAGTGGAGAGTAATTAATAAGTACCTCATTAATTACTTCTGCAAGTACGGTAATAGTTTGCTGCGTATCATCATCAAGTGCGCTTTCTAGTTGTTCAAGCTTCGCGTCTAAATCATCAGCGTAGGTTGTGTCCTGTAAGCGAATAACACCTAGCGCATCTCTTATATTTTCGAGTAATTCGCGTGACTCTAATGCTTGCTCAGTTTCAACTTTTTGTTGCCAATTGTTATAACTAGTCACGCTCGCAATAGTTTGCTTAACCTGCCCAGCTACACTTTGAATTAAACCATTACCTTGTTCACTGTAAAGGTTATCTGCGATGTATTGATCAGCTAAACTGCTGTAAGTTTGCCAAGCACTTGTATCATCCTGCTGGGTGATAAAATCATCAAATGCAGTGGCTAAATCAAAGCCTTCAACAGACACACCAGCGATGATAGCGCTATACGTAAATGCGTTAGCAACAATTTCTGCCTCTAGTGTATTACTCAAGCTACTATGTGTAAGCTGATAAAAAGGACTCGCAGATAAACTTGCAAGGGTCGCGTCAACATTTGCATTCGTAATTGCGGTGCTCAATGGCGAGAAAAACACCTCATTAACGCCTGGCGCAACATAGGCACGGGCGGCATAGTTTAAATTAACGCCGGTTATCTCTTCAAAATCAATTAAACGGTTTTCGTTTATATCGTTTACATCGCCGCGAAGCGTTCTGCCGCAGCCTGTAAAGCGTGGGCACGGCAAGGCGCTATCGTCAGGTATAAATTCAAATGTATAAAAATTAAGAGGCGATACGCTCACGCTGGCGGTATTTATGTTTTCGACCGAGACAGACTCAACCACATTGCCTTGGCTGTCTAATTGATTAAGCGTACCTTTGGCTGATTGCCACTGAGGTACATAAAAGTTTACGGTAGAGGCAGATGCTACGCTTATTTCAACCGCTTCGTCACTACTGTCATTTGAAGAGCCACCGCAGCCACTAAGCGCTAGAGCAACTGACAAAGGTAAAAGTTTTTTTAACATCTTCATTCCTTAAAACTTAATGTTCATGTACCAATTTACATTCGCATAATAAGCTTTATCTAAATCTAAGCTGTCGGTTTGTAAATTAAGACCAAAGTACTCGTTTTCAATACCGACTAAAAACGCTTCACTTTTTGTTTCATAGCCAGCTTGTACTTTCCAATGATCCCAAAAATGAATACGCCCTTTTAGCTGACTAAATGTATCTTCATCGTACTGCTTGATTGTAAGCGCCGTTGAATATCGGCGGTTGATTTGATAATCGGCAAAGGCGGTAATACGCATTTCCATATCAAGTGTGTGTGACTGGGTATTACCAAAAGCAGATGTTTGAAGAGAAACAGTCGGCGTAGAGGTAACATTACCACTCTCATCTTCACTGAAAGGGATTTCTGTTGTTTGCCCTTTTACCGCGCCGGTATCATCAAAGTCAGTTTTATAAAGCAGATCTTTTATACTTAGCCCTACTTTTAAATCGTCATTTACTTGCCAATCAGCAAAAATATCTAAGCTATAGCCTAGGCCTTCAGGGTTTTGCGAGGGAGTAAATTTTTTAAATAAAATATCTTTCGAAAAATTATAATCAGCAGTAATGCTGCCTTCTACATCGTCACTAAACACTCGCCCATCTACAGAGGCATCTTGAAAATGTGTACTGGCAAAAACAGACACTTTTGGTGTAATAGTTAGCGCGTTTTTATCTAAAAATTTAAAATCGTATGAAACAAACACCCCATTAGAGGTCACTTGCTTAGCATTTAGCTGATACGTGTAAAAACGTTCTTCAAAGGGTAAATCGTTTTTTTCTAAATAAGTATAAAGTGCAGTATCGGGATCAAAATTAAGTACGTAGTCATAACGGCTCTGCAAACCAACTTTAAAATTGTTGTAACCCACGCCAATCTCAAAAATATTATAAGTAAATGCACTGTCGCCAGACTTAATAGGCTCGTCAAAATCATCTACAAATGCTTGTACTGGCTGTGCCTCAGTGTAAATTTCGGCGTCAAAGTGAGTGAATATTTGAAATTGATTATTTGCAGAAGCTAGAGGTGAAAGTAGAGCAGTTGAAAATCCTAACAAGAGAATTTTTTTTTTCATAATTTAATCGCTTTCTATAAAAAAAGGGAAAAGCACACAGCTTTTCCCTTTTATAGTTTAAGTATTAGTTAGATGAGTCAATTAAAGTCACATCTGTGTAATCAATTACTTCATCATCAATGTAAGTAATTGAAACACCATTTGTTACCTTAGTTGCTGTACCAAAGGTCATCATCATGCCATCGTACATAGCTTTAACATCGCCCATGTAACCAGCTGATTCAGTACCCGACATAGACAGCGTGTAACCCATTGCAGCGTCGCCATTTACTTTAATTTCAAGCATGGTCATGTCTTCATCACCACTGCTATCCACTTCAGACATAACGCTAAAGTCTAAGTCGCCAGACATACCTGCTAGTTCTAGCATAGCCATGTCTGTCTCTTCCATGCCGCTTAAGTTAAGTGTCCCCATAAAGTCTGAGTCACCGTCCATAATTTCAACACGGTTCCACGCTTGCGTCATCGTAAGCTCAGCGTCATCAACGGTATCTGCACTCACATCACCGTCAAACGTAAATACTAAACACGAATCAATTTGCGTAGAGTCAGTAATTGTACCATCAGCAAATGCTTGACACTCTTCAAGTGCATCTGCGGCTACATCACCTGTAACAAGCTCAACAGTTGCATCGGTTTCGGTATTTAGCATACCGCCCCAAGCAACAACCAATTGGTTATCTTGATACGCTGCAGACGCTGTGATCATGCTATCTGTAGTCGAGTTTGTAAGTATTAGCGTTAAATCGTCTAAGCTGTAGTCGTATTCCCATTCAGGATGCGTTGTTGAAGTACCTTCACCAGAGTTACCCATATCGGCAAGCTCTTCAAATACATCAAATAACACTTCAGCTGTGTCGTAAAGTGCATCTCCACCGGTACTTGTTAATACTGTCATTGTAGAAAGAGATTCTGATGTTTCTTTAACAGATGCCGTTGCAACCGCCAGCTCTGCTTCTGCTTGAAGGCTAAGCGCAGTTACAAGTTGCTCGTTTGCAAGTTCAGCCTGAGTTTCAGCAGCTTCGGCCATCATTTCTGCACTTTCAACTAAATCTGCAGCTTCAGCCATATCAGCTTCAGTTACTGCTACAGCTTCATATTCAGTTGCTGCTTCTAGTGCTTGTTCAATCGCAAGCTCTAGTGCATCTACAGCAGCAGAAAAATCTGACGCCGCAATTACCGCAGCATCAACTAATTCAACAGTTGCTTGTGCATCGTCACCCGAGTCAACAGCAGCTTGCGCATCAGCAAGTGCACTTGTTGAAGCGGCTTCTGCTGTATCTGCAGCGGCTTTCTTTTCATCTGCAACATCTGCAGTATTCAAAGCAATTTCTTTAGCGGCTTCTACTTCAATCTCATACTCAGTAATAGCGGCTTCTGCATCAAGTACTAACTGCGCAAGTGCTAAATCGTATGTGCTTACGTTTTCTACTTCTTCTAAAGCAGCGTCTTGTAAATCAATTGCAGTATCTAGTATGCCTTGGTAGTCAGAGCTTTGAGCTACAAGTAAAGACGCAGTGCTAACATAGCCTTGTGCTTGCACATAAACCTTATTTGTTGCCGTTGATAAATCCGCTGCTTCAGCTTCATTTTCAAGTGCAGCTACAGCCGCAACAAATTCAATTGCAGTAGCTGCGTCAGTTACGGCATCACCCATTTCTTCAACATCAGCAAGCATTTCTTCAGCAGTATCTATAGATGTTTGAAGAGCAGAAAGTTCAGTAGAAGATGCATCAATTTGCGCTGATAACGCAACTGCTAAATCTGCAAAAAAGTCATCGCCTGCAACACACTCATCGCCAGTACAACCCAGCTCTTCTAGAGCTTCTTGCACAGTACCTGCAAGTTCTGCCAGCTCTGCATCGGTTGCTGCGCCATTTTTAACTGCGTTGTCTTTTGCTTCTTTTGCTTTAGCAGCAATACCAGCAGAGTTTTCTGCAAATGCATTAATCTCAGCAGCTGATGCATTAGGGTTATTTGCTAAGTAGGCTGCTTCTAATGCCGCTTTAATAGCATCTTCATCACCCGTTGCAATAGCTACAAACACGCTTGCAGTACTAGAAACGGCTGTTTGTAAGGTTGCTGCAATATCAGTTGTACTTAAAGTACCTGTTGCAATACCAGCTTTAATGCTCGCTATAGTATCAGAAATCGATGGTAAACCTTGAACCGAAGACGACAGCTGCGCAATCATCAACACGCCTTGTGAAAGGCTTTCTTCACCGTCTACATCACTTAAATCTACTGCACCACCGTTTGATAAGTCACCAATAAGCGCTGACAATAATACCGCTGCATCTGGTCCAAAAACTTGGATCACTGTATTTAAGCTTGTTGATGCAATAGCATCAGCGTCAACGTCACCTTCGGCTTCAAGTAGAGCTTGAGCAACCAGCGTAGTTAAAAAGGTTACATTCGCTTTAAACGAACGTGCTACGTTTGCATCGCCTGCTGCGCCGCTAGTATCAGATGAGTCGGCTTCTGCTGCAGCTACATATTTAACAACAGAAAGCTCTAGGTCGGCTTTGTACCATTCACCAAACTCAATGTTAGTATCGCCATCGTTTACATCATCTGCTTCTGGCGCATCATCGTAAGTTCCACAACCAACGTAAGCATCACAACGTAAGAAGCTATCATCGCCTTCTTCAGCAGTAGTAACTGTAATATATACAGGGCCTGTAAAGTCATCTTCAAGGTAAATGCTGTAGCTACCATTATCGCCGGTTACTAGCGCATCTGGGTTACCTGCTATTTTGCTAGCTTCTACTGCAGCATCTGCCGCATCTTGAGAAGTTGCTTCGCCGGTAAACGTTTCAGCTTCTGCTGATGCTTCTAATCTAAATGCAACTGGAACACTTTGCCCTGTTTCATCAAGTGTCATCACGCTAACAACGGCACCTTTCATTGCACCTTTAACAGCTTTACCTGTTATTTCTACGTTAAATTGAGCGTCATCAGATGAAGTAACAGATTCAACTGGAGGAACGTAAGTGTTTCTGTCGTTGTCTGAACCACAACCCGCTAAACCTAGTGTAAGTGCAACAGATGCTGCAATTGGGGTAATTTTAGTCATACGCTGTGCCATTTATTTCTCCTTGATAGCCTGCAATGAGTATCAGAAAATTATTTTATTAAATATACGTGTGAAAGTTTACAAAAAAACACAAACAGACACACAATAACAACCTTTGTTACTTATTGATTAAAGTAACATTAAGCAATGAGTTTTTGCTACATTTTTATACTTTTTAAGTACAATTTTTTACCTAAATTTAAACGACGCTTCTTCATAGGCTTTACTATTTTTCAATAACATATGTTAAAACCATTAAGAAGCATCGCTCTGGCGTACCATATATCCACTATATTAAGTGAATATTACATTTAATTTAGTTTGTTAATAATATTCTTCAAGTAAATGCGTCAGATACGTTAAAAAAAAACCATCTATGTGCTGATATAATGAAAAAGAATTAGTTTTGTAGGCTTTTTGGAAGGGGAATTCTTAAACACAATGTTTACTTTGTTTAGTTTTAAAACTAAACATTTTAAGAGTCAATAACGACTAAGGGTAGCGTTATTGACTCAATATAAAACGTTAATATCAGCTTATTGCAAAGCCCTAACTACGCCCTCCATAAGCACACGAGCACTGCGGCTCATACTTGCTTTGGTAACTTGCCAAACACCAGCTACTTTTTTAGCTTCTGCGCCTACTTTTAGCGTGCCAGAGGGGTGGCCAAAGTTAACTTCGTTCAATGTCCCGCCACCTGCGGCCACATTAACAAGCGTACCTTCAATAGCCGCGGCTGCGCCAATAGCGACTGCGGCTGTGCCCATCATAGCGTGATGAAGCTTGCCCATAGACATAGCACGTACCAATAAATCAATTGTTGTAGCTTCAATAAACTTACCACTTGACGCGTTGTAATCTAATGGCGCTGCCACAAAGGCTACTTTAGGTGTGTGTTGGCGTGTTTGCGCTTCGTTAATATTAGCTATTAACCCCATTTTGACTGCGCCATAGGCACGAATAGTTTCAAGCTTTTTAAGTGCGTCAGTATCGTTATTAATATCGCTTTGCAGCTCAGTGCCACTATAGCCAATATCCGCGGCATTAATAAATACAGTAGGAATACCCGCGTTTATCATAGTGGCTTTTAAAGTACCAACACCTGGTACTTCTAAGTCATCTACTACATTGCCTGTAGGGAATAACGCCCCTTCACCATCAGCGGGGCTTAAAAACTCTAGCTTTACCTCGGCAGCAGCAAAGGTCACGCCATCAAGTTCAAAATCGCCAGTTTCTTGCACTTCGCCATTGGTGATAGGCACATGAACTAAAATGCTTTTTTTAATATTAGCCTGCCATACTCGCACCACGGCTACACCGTTGTCGGGTACTGTGCTTTTATCAACTAAGCCGTTCGTTATAGCAAACGCACCTACTGCGCTGGTTAAATTACCGCAATTGCCGCTCCAATCTATAAAAGGTTTATCTATTGCCACTTGGCCAAATAAATAATCTACATCGTGGTTAGGTTGCTCGCTTTTACTTAAAATAACCGTTTTACTAGTACTTGATGTTGCACCGCCCATGCCATCGGTTTGTTTGCCATATGGGTCGGGGCTACCAATTATGCGTAACAGTAAATTGTCGCGCGCCTCACCTGTCACTTGGGCAGGTTTGGGTAAGTCGGTTAACTTAAAAAATACACCTTTACTGGTGCCGCCGCGCATATAAGTTGCTGGTACTTTAATTTGTGGTTTAAACATAATGCACGCCCCTTATGCTGATTGCGTAGCTTCTAAAAAGTCTTGCGTAAAGCGCTGTAATACACCACCAGCGGCATAAATAGAAAGTTCTTCTTGGGTATCCAATCTGCATTTCATAGGTACTGTTAGTACCTCACCGTTTTTACGTGTAATCACTAAATCAAGCGTTGCACCTGGTGTTGGCTCGCCTTTTACATCAAAGCTTTCGCTGCCATCAATGTTAAGCGTTTTGCGGGTAGTGCCTGGTTTAAATTCAAGCGGTAATACACCCATGCCAATTAAGTTAGTACGGTGAATACGCTCAAAGCCCTCTGCAGCTATAACCTCAACGCCTGCAAGCCTTACCCCTTTTGCAGCCCAATCACGCGATGAGCCTTGCCCATAATCGGCACCGGCTACAATAATGAGTGGTTGTTTACGCTGCATATAAGCTTCGATTGCTTCCCACATACGTGTGTTAGTACCTTGTGGCTCTAATCGTGCGTATGAACCTTGTTTAACTTCGCCGTTTTCATCACGCACCATTTCGTTTAACAATTTAGGGTTTGCAAATGTAGCGCGCTGCGCTGTTAAGTGATCCCCTCGGTGCGTTGCGTACGAGTTAAAGTCCTCTTCAGGGACGTTCATTTTAGTTAAGTATTCACCCGCAGCACTGCTTGCCATAATAGCGTTTGAAGGCGATAAATGATCCGTTGTAATGTTATCGCCAAGTACAGCAAGGGCGCGCATGCCGGTCATGGTTCGCTCACCTGCAAGGGCGCCTTCCCAGTATGGCGGGCGGCGAATATAGGTACTTTGCTCGCGCCAGTTGTATAGCGGGTCGTTGTCTTCACCGTAATCTACGGTTAAATCAAACATAGGTTCGTACACTTTTTTAAATTGCTCTGGCTTTACGCTTTGTTTGATTACTTCATCTATTTCTTCATCGCTTGGCCATAAGTCTTTTAGCGTTATATCGTTACCATTCTGATCTTTCCCTAGTACACCTTTTTCAATATCAAAACGAATAGTGCCGGCAATAGCGTAAGCCACCACTAATGGCGGTGACGCTAAAAAGGCTTGCTTAGCATACGGATGTATGCGCCCATCAAAGTTACGGTTGCCCGAAAGTACCGCTGTTGCGTATAAGTCGCGATCTATCACTTCTTGTTGAATTACAGGGTCAAGCGCGCCACTCATGCCGTTACAGGTAGTGCAAGCAAAACCCACAATACCAAAGCCAAGTTTTTCAAGTTCAGGGAGTAATTTTGCTTCTTCTAGGTATGATTGCACCGCTTTTGAACCCGGTGCTAATGACGTTTTAACCCAGGGTTTACGCATTAACCCTTTGGCATTTGCATTACGCGCAAGTAAGCCGGCAGCAATTACGTTGCGCGGATTACTGGTGTTAGTACAACTGGTAATAGCAGCAATAATACACGCGCCATCTGGCATTAAGCCTTCTTCGTTTTCAACAACGCCAGATATACCTTCTTTGGCTAAATCGCTCGTGGATACACGACGATGTGGGTTTGAAGGCCCAGCAATATTGCGCCCAACACTCGATAAATCAAATTTAAGGACGCGCTCATATTTTACGGTTTTTAAACTATCGCTCCAAAGGCCAGCCGTTTTAGCGTAGTTTTCTACAAGTGCTATTTGCTCTTCATCACGCCCTGTTAAACGCAAATAATCAATTGTTTTATCGTCTATATAAAACATGGCTGCAGTGGCACCAAATTCTGGCGTCATGTTTGAAATAGTTGCTCTATCGCCAAGGGTTAGTGCATCAGCGCCTTCGCCGTAAAATTCTAAATAGGTCGATACAACACGCTGAGCGCGTAAAAATTCGGTAATAGCCAGCACTATGTCGGTTGCAGTAATGCCAGGCTGGCGAGTGCCTGTAAGCTCAACACCTACTATATCAGGCAGGCGCATGTACGAGGCGCGGCCAAGCATTACGCTTTCGGCTTCAAGCCCACCAACACCTACAGCAATTACGCCAAGTGCATCCACATGCGGGGTGTGGCTGTCGGTACCAACTAAGGTATCGGGGAATGCAATGCCATCGCGGTTTTGAATAACAGGCGACATTTTTTCAAGGTTAATTTGATGCATAATGCCGTTACCAGGCGGAATAACATCAATATTTTTAAAGGCGGTTTTAGTCCAGTTTATAAAATGAAAACGGTCGTCGTTGCGTCTATCTTCTATTGCACGGTTTTTTTCAAACGCTTCAGGGTCAAAGCCTGCATGCTCAACCGCTAATGAGTGATCAACAATTAGCTGTGTAGGCACAACCGGATTCACTTTTGCTGGATCACCACCTTTTGCAGCTATTGCGTCGCGCAGGCCTGCTAAATCAACTAATGCAGTTTGGCCTAAAATATCGTGGCACACCACGCGCGCCGGATACCACGGAAAGTCTAAATCTTGCTTACGCTCAATAAGCTGATTAAGCGCATCGGTTAGCATATCAGGCTCACAGCGGCGCACTAAGTTTTCGGCAAGTACGCGTGATGTGTAAGGCAATGTGGCATAAGCACCAGGCTTTATTGCATCAACGGCTTCTTGCGTATCATAGTAATCCACATTTGAGCCGGGCAATGGTTTTCGGTATTGGGTGTTATTAATTATGGTCATAATATCTGTTCGCTAATAGGTGACGGGAGATAAAAGGCAAGAGGTGAGCGTATTGCTCACCCTATACCAATCAGCTTAATTAAGTATTGTTACGGATTGGTATTATGTGTAACTAATTAGCCTCTTGATTCAATTGGCGTGTAGCTGCGCGCCTCTGGTCCTGTGTAATCTGCACTTGGGCGAATAATACGGTTATTAGCACGCTGCTCTTTAACATGTGCAGTCCAGCCGGTAACCCGGCTCATCACAAATATTGGCGTAAATAACTTAGTTGGGATCCCCATAAAGTGGTACGCCGATGCATGGAAAAAATCAGCATTACAAAAAAGTTTTTTCTCGCGCCACATTACTTCTTCACACCTAACCGACACAGGGTAAAGCACATCATCGCCCACCTCTTTAGCTAGTTTTTCAGAGAACTTTTTAATAATAACGTTACGTGGGTCTGACTCACGGTAAATAGCGTGTCCAAAGCCCATTATTTTATCTTTGCGCTCTAGCATACCCATAATTTCTTGCTCAGCGTGATCTGCACTTGTAAAGCCCTGAATCATATCCATAGCGGCTTCGTTTGCACCACCATGCAGTGGCCCACGTAGCGTACCAATAGCACCCGTTACACAAGAATGAATATCAGAAAGCGTTGATGCACACACGCGCCCAGTAAATGTAGAGGCATTAAATTCATGCTCTGCGTATAAAATTAGCGACACATTCATTACTTGCGCAAAAAGCTCGCTCGGTGCTTTGTCGTGTAATAGAGTTAAAAAGTGCGCGCCCACTGAGTCGTCATCAGTTTGTGTTTCAATGCGTACGCCATCGTGAGTAAAGCGGTACCAGTAACAAATAATACTTGGGAACACTGCAACCATGCGGTCAATCGCATCGTTTGCTTGGCTAAAATCAAGTTCCATTTCTAGGTTACCCAGCATTGAGCAACCGGTACGCATAACATCCATTGGATGCGCGTCTTTAGGAATATTTTCAAGTACGGTTTTTAGTGCATCTGGCAGGCCGCGTAAGCTTTTTAATTTAGCTTTATACTCGGCTAGTTCATTGGCTGTAGGTAGTTCGCCACGTGAAAGTAAAAAAGACACTTCTTCAAACTGTGCTTTTTCGGCAAGTTCGCTAATATCGTACCCACAATACGTTAAACCTGAGCCTGTTTGCCCTACTGTACATAATGCTGTTTGCCCTGCAACTTGCCCGCGTAAACCTGCTCCGCCTAATGCTTTATCTACCATGATCTTCTCCTATCTAAATTTGTGTGTGTTATCTATTTTAATAGTTATTATTTGTCAGATTTTGATGAAAAAAGGTTATCGAGTGTGTTTTCGTATGTGTGGTAATCTAAAAATTCGTAAAGCTCGGCGCGTGTTTGCATGTTCTCAATTTCGCTTTGCTGCGAGCCTTCATTTAAAATGGCAGAGTACACATTAAGCGCAGCTTTATTCATTGCTCTAAAGGCGCTAAGTGGATAAAGCACCATTTCGACACCTACTTCACTTAACTGCTCCTTGGTGTAAATAGGCGTTTGGCCAAACTCTGTAATATTAGCTAAAATTGGTACATTAATCGCCTTTGCAAATGCTTGGTAATCGGCAAGGTCGTGCACGGCTTCTGCAAAAATAGCATCTGCGCCCGCTTCAACACACGCAGCTGCGCGGTCAATCGCGGCGCTTAAACCTTCTTTTTGAAACGCATCGGTACGCGCCATAATGTAAAAATCACTATCGGTTTTAGCATCAACCGCGGCTTTAATACGGTCAACCATTTCACCTTGGCTTACAATTTCTTTATTAGGGCGATGACCGCAACGCTTTTGTGCCACTTGGTCTTCAATATGAAAACCCGCTGCGCCTGCTTTGGTCATTTCTTTAACGGTACGCGCAATATTAAACGCCCCGCCCCAGCCTGTATCGGCATCTACCAATAGTGGCAAATCGCTGGCACCAGTAATACGGCGAATATCTTCAAGTACATTATCAAGGCTGGTCATGCCTAAATCTGGCATACCAAAAGAGGCATTTGCCACACCAGCACCGGAGAGATAAATAGCTTGGTGGCCCATTTTTTCAGCCATCATGGCTGTGTAGGCATTAATAGTACCCACTACTTGTAATGGGCGGTTATTCGCAATGGCCTGTTTAAATTTTAATCCTGCTGACATTATTTTCTCCTCACTTTGAACGGTTGCTACATGGAGTAACTTATATTTTTAATCTTACATTGTGACTGTTTAACTGTTACTAGCTTTTAGCTATTAGCTTTTATAAAGTTTTTGTTTATGACAAATACCAATCTGTATGTGTATGAGGTCTATTTAACGCTAAGAAAATCGTTCTGTAACTAGGCAATAATTTTTATGTTTAGTGGTTCTAAATAAAAAATTCTTAACGACGTTATAGAGCGATTTAATCAGTTAAATTGTTCGAATACTCATATTGATTGGTATACATCAAATTTGGTTTGAATATTTGCTTGCGATGCGCTGATGTGTCGTTTCATCAGCATTTCGGCAAGTTCACCATCGTGGTTTTCTATCGCGTTAATAATGGCTAAGTGCTCGTCAAACGCTTTTGATACGCGCGGACCTACCATGCCCATTTGTACACGGTACATACGTATTAATTGGTAAAGCTCGTTACATAACAAATGGATTAAATGGGCGTTTTTACTGCCTTTAATAATGCGATAGTGAAAGTCTAAATCGCCCGCTTCTTGATAGTACGACTCCCCCTCTTTAACACGCTGCGTTTGCAAATGCTGATTAAGTAATTGCTTTAAGCCTTTAACTTCGTCAGCTGCCATATTGTCGGCAGCAAGCCTACATGCTAAGCCTTCAAGCGAGCTGCGTACTTGGTACACTTCAATTAAACGCTCTGCGGTTAGCGCCACTACTCGGCAACCTACATTGGCTTTACGCTCCACTAAGTAACAGCTTTCTAAGCGATTAAGCGCTTCTCTAAGCGTCGCACGGCTTACACCGTAGCGCTTTGCAAGCTCAGGCTCCGATATTTTGCTACCCTGCTGTATGCTGCCTTCTACTATTTCACGGCGCATATCAACAAACACTTGATCAGATGCTGTAGTAATAGGTGTATCGTTTAAAAAAGGTTGCGTCATGGCTTTATAAATAAATTGTCGACAATTGATGGGTTAACTATGTGCTTAATAAAAAAACATGTCAACCCCACCTAGGGTAAAAATGAGCAAAAAACACACTCATTGTCGACACTGTTAATCTAAAGTCGTATAAAGTTGCTTTAAAATTAAACTAAAAACACAATATGTCGACACACCAACAAATTATAAAGCCGCTATTTAACACTGAAATAGTGCGTTAAAAGTGCTAATATCGCGCTTTATTTTTTAATGTACGAGCCAACGCGTGAACGCCAACACTTTTATTCCTGAGCATTTTATTGACGACGTAAAAACCTATTTACCTGCGCACCTCAATTTAGACGACTTTATAAACGCGTGCCGTCGCCCTCTCAGAAAATCTATTCGTGTAAATACATTAAAAATTAGCGTTGCTGAATTTAAACACCGTGCAGAGCAAAAAAAATGGCAACTTACACCCATACCTTGGTGTAGTGAGGGTTTTTGGCTAGAGCGCCCAAGCGATGAAGAGCAAAACTTAGCATTAGGCAATACCGACTTACATTTAAGCGGCGCCATGTACGTGCAAGAGGCAAGCTCAATGCTGCCACCTATGGCACTAAAACAAAGTATTGAAAACTCAGATTTACAAGATAATTACGTACTTGATATGGCATCAGCGCCTGGCTCTAAAACTTCGCAACTTGCCGCAATAATGAATAATCAAGGCGTACTTGTTGCCAACGAGCTTTCGTCATCACGCTTAAAGGTCCTTAGCGCTACGCTTAAACGTATGGGCGTTGGTAACTGTGCGCTTTCGCACTTTGATGGCGTCATATTTGGTAACTATATGTTTGAATGCTTTGATAGCATTTTGCTTGATGCACCCTGCTCTGGCGAAGGTACCGTACGTAAAGACGCCGATGCACTTAAAAACTGGTCAATAGAATCAAATATAGAAATTGCTCAAGTTCAAAAAGATTTAATTGAAAGCGCTTTTTACGCATTAAAACCAGGCGGTACACTGGTGTATTCAACCTGTACGCTTACCCCGCTCGAAAACCAACAAGTATGCAACTACCTACTAAATGAATTTGGCGACTATATTGAGCCGCAATCGCTAAGTGATTTATTTGAAGGGGCAGAAAAAGCCACAACCGCCGAGGGCTATTTACATGTGTGGCCGCAAACATTCGACAGTGAAGGTTTTTTTATCGCTAAGTTTAAAAAACTCGCAAGCTGCAATAACCCAACCCAAAGCGTTAAAAAAGGTGCGTTTCCGTTTAACGAGTTTGATAAACAACAAACCACTTCTTTTATGAGCGAGCTTAAAAAACAGTTTGGCTTAAAAGCGCTGCCAGGTAAGTTAATGCAGCGCGATAAAGAGCTGTGGTTATTCCCTGACGGGTTTGAAGCCGTTCAAAACAAAATAAAATACGCGCGTTTAGGTATTCAACTAGGTATTATTCATAAAAACGGAGTAAGGCTAACTCACGAGTTTGCTACCGTGTTTGGTAATGAATGCAAAAGCAATACGTATGCTTTAACAAACGAGCAAGCAAACGACTACTTTAATGGTAAAGATATACGCCTAGAAGACGTTACAAAAGCCAGCGGCGAAGTAGTACTAACCTTATGTGGCTGCCCGATAGGACTAGGTAAATGGCAAAAGAATAAGATCAAAAACTCTTTGCCACGCGATCTTGTGCAAAATACCCAGTTAATAAGCTGGGCATAAAGCACTCAACACAAAGGGTAACCTGTGCACAATATTATTAAGTCTTTGTTATTATTTACGGTTAATAAACAAACAAAATTTAGAGTTTTGCAAATTAGTTAACTACAATTAAAGGTACTTTCTTCTTCTCCCTAAGAATTGCGAAAGTGTATTTAGTTAGCGCAAGGCTCAACTAAGAGCCATTTGTAGCCCAGAGCTTATACAATGGCTCTGGGTTTTTTATGCAACTAGGTTAAGTGATTTGTTTAAAGATAGTTAGACATACTGCGCTTTAGAGGACTGACCAACAAAGTAAAATGTTTAGATTGGTTATGTATTCTCATTTATTTCTCTCAGTGAAATTTTAGTTATTTAAATCACAAAGAGGTTTAGAGACGCTCCGCTTTAGAGTAGTAACAAAAAAGTAAAATGTATCGATTGGTTGTGTCTTCTCATTTACTCCTCATTTGCTTCTCTTTGTGAGCAGTGTTTTATTTTAGCAATTAAAAGCTTTCGCTTTTCACGTGAGCATGCTCTACATCTACTGCGAAGGTGTAGATATGGGTTTTACTTGTAGGCGTGAAGCTTGCTCACGCAAGCTATTAAAAATTAGTTAAATATTCACAAAGAGGTTTAGAGGCGCTGCGCTTTAGAGAAGTTAACTAGTGATTAAGTAAAAAGAGTTCAAATACATACAAAAACTAGGTTTATAAAAACTAATTACAATGTTTTTTAAACATCCAGCTATTTCTGGCAGATTTAAACTGCGCGCCAAACTTAAGAGATAAACATAAAATAGGCAATGCATCTACTTGTTTAGCTATCTCAAACGCACGTGAAAACTTATAACCATGCTTGGCTGCAAGCCTAAGCTCGCTAACATACAAAGCTTTATATTTTGGAGGGAGTTGCTGCCAGTTAACAAGCGCTATTTCAATAACACCTAAATGAACATCTATTTTAAAAGGGCCTGCTTTTTTAGCCTGCTGAATATAACCAATTACACGATCACTTGGTCCCTCTTGATAACTTGTTACTTTAGCTAAGTCTATCCATGTTTCGGCCCACGATGTCCTGTACTTTAACGAATTTAAAAGAGAAGACTCTACTTGCTCATATACTTTAGGAGCGCTTTCAACGTTTACATTATTTTTAGTTAGGCTAAGCATTTTTATGTACGCACTTAGCTGCCAATAATGCGCTTGGAGAGGCTCAAGTTGTGTGGCGAGTGTTATTGCCTTGTTTGCCAGGTTTAGCTCTTGAGGAGTTAGTAAATCACTAGGCTGTTTTAGCGTATTTAATGCATTAAAATACCATGCATTAGCACGCATACTTTGTATGCTTTCAAAGCTAATAAACAAAGTAATAATTGCAAGCAATGTAATTTGAGTTATCTTTTTTAAATCACTCATCAAACAAAGACTCTGTTAAACGCTGTGGATTGTTAACAAATAATTTTTCTGCCTCAAACTCACCAATTAAATCTGCAACTAACTTTTTTGCATTGCTTAATATAGGAGGCCTACGTTTAACTGAGTGGGCATCGCTTGCAACATAACTAACCAATCCTTTTTGTAACATATCAATACTAATTGCTTTTGCAGTATCACCCCAGGCCCCTTCTATACTTGAGGCTGTTAATTGAAAATCACAACCTAATTGTTTTAAGCGCTCTATGTAGAAAGGATTTGCTTGAATATCTCTGTTACGTTCAGGATGAGGTACTATCACTTTTATATTTCGATTAGATAGCCAATTTATAAACTTGTCGTAACCTTGCGGTACATGCGAATGAGGTAGCTCTAGTAATAAGTATTTAGTTGAGCCAGAAGCCCCAATAAAGGGCAATTGGTCAGACATGATTAACGCCATTAATTCAATATCGAGCCTAACCTCAGCAGCTACTGCAAGCTTTAAATTAATACCTGCAGCCAAAGCCTCATCCTTTAATGAAATAATGCCTTGAGCAAGCATTTTTGCGGAATTATTAAATCGACCTATATGAATATGAGGAGTTGCAACAATATGTGTTATTCCATCATCTTGCGCCATTTTTAATAGCGCTAAAGACTCGCTTAAATCTTTAGCGCCATCATCAATACCTGGCAAAATGTGTGAATGAATATCAAACATAGGTTATTAGCAACTAAGAAGTTGGTTGCTCAGGCTTTTGAGAGTAATCGTAATAATCATAGTATCCGTGACTGTGCTCATCCTTACTTTTACTCATATCAACTTTATTAAGTACAATACCTGCTACATGCGCCTTAGACTCAAAGAGTCGCTCTATTCCGGCTTTTATTGGTTTAATACGGGTAACGTCCGATTTAACTACATAAATAACTGAGTCAGCACCTTGTGAAATAACAAGTGCATCACTCACAGCCTGAGTTGGAGGGGTATCAATTATTATATGATCGTACTTCGTTTTTAAAACATCGAGCACTTCGTTAAAGCGTGAGCTAGATAAGAGCTCTAACGGGTTACCAGGAATTTGCCCACTAGGCATAATAGCAACACCAGACTGCCCATCTACATGAACACACTCACTAAACTGCTCAGTACCTATAATTAAATTACTTAGCCCAGGGTGGAACACAGGTATATCAAAGCGCTTTGCTATGCTTGGTTTACGCAAATCTGCATCAATTAATAATACCTTACCCATTTGAGCAAGCGACATAGCTAAATTAGCTGAAGTAGTCGTTTTACCTTCACCTGGAGAGCTTGATGTAACTGCAATAACTTTATGATCGCGATCTAATTGCGTTAATAATAAACTAGTACGGAATGTACGAACAGACTCTGCAAAACGCCTGTAGTTATCGTCAAGGTAAGCATGTATAGGAAATACGCTCTTTTTCGGCATCGGCACATTAGGTAATAAGCCTAGCATGCGCTGTGCAAGCTTACCCTCTACATCGTTTTTAGTTTTAACGGTATCGTTTAAAGCATCAAATACAAAGCTCATTACAACTGCAAAACCAAAACTTACAACAAAAGCAAGTACAATTATCAGCTTTTTATTTGGCTTAGCTGGATCTTTAGGAGCAAATGCACGATCAGTAAAGCGTGCAGCTGCAGAACTAAAGTCACTTGTTACTTCGGTTTCTTTAGAACGTGATAAGAACGTATTAAATATATTACGATTAGTTTCAACTTCACGTTTAAGCTGATTATATTTAGTTTCTTTACGCGTAATATCTTGATACTCAGCACGTATTTTAGCCAAATCACGTTCGAGCGCAGTCACAGTACGTGTTATACGGTTTAACTCTTTTTCGATGCCGGTAATAAGGCCTTTTATTTGCTTATTTAAATTATTTTTTACAGTAGCAAGTTCAGCCTTCGCAGAAATTATTTTAGGGTGTTTAGGACCATAAACTTCACTCAAGTCACTTAATTTACGTTCAACGAGTATTACCTCACGCTTTACATCCTGTATCACTTTATGGGAAGTGATTTCTGGCATACTGCCTAAAAGTTCTAAATTGTTATTACCATACTCACTGATAACACGGTTAATGCTTTCAAGGTTATTTTTTTCGTTACGTGCTACTACTAACTGTTGTGATATCTGCTCAAGCTCTTGTGTTGCTAGACCCGCTATCCCTTCAATATCAACTAATTTTTGCTGTTCACGGTAGGCTTGCAAGCGTACTTCAGAGTCATCTAACTGAACACGAAGCTGAGATAAACGCGTATTTAACCAGCTAGATGCTTGTTGCGTTATACCCATTTTTGCACGCATTTGGCTTTCTATGTAAACTTCGCCTACTGTATTTGCTACAAGTGCAGCTAATTTTGGGTCGCTCGATTCAAAGCTCACCCTAACTAATTGGGTTTTACGAATGGGTGAAACTGAAAGTCGAGATTTAAAAGCAGATAATAAGCCAAGCATTTCACGCTCAGCTTTTTCTTCAGCAGAATATACCGCCGTTTCTTTTTTATTTAAAAAAGGCAAGTACGATTTAATTGCCGTTTTCACTTCACTGACAGGAGAAGGTTTAGCAATAAAATCCGTATGACTTCTTAAGTCAAGTTTTCTGATCACCTCACGAGCTATGCTATCAGACTTAATTACCTCAAACTGGGTCAAGTAATACTCTTTTTGGTTAGAGTCTAATCCGTATATTTCCTCAAAACTAACTGCTTTAGCTTGCTCTGCTTCTATAAGTAATGTAGCTGTTGCAACATACTTAGGCACTAAAGTAAGGGTAACCATAATAGTTAATAAAGTAACCACGGTTGCAAAACCTAATATGCGCCACTTAGCACGTTTAAGCACATTAAGGTAGGCACTAAAGTCTATTATTTCTTCATTATTGTTTATGTTATCGTTCATTTGGTTCATTAAATACTGCCTTGTAAACTGCTTAAAACAAGCGTTGTTCAATTTTTATAGTATCGCCCGCTGCAATTTGGCTATTTAAACTACCTTTTTGTTGCTGCTGTTTTGTTTGCTCTTTAAATATAAAAATTTTATCTACAGATGCTCGCTCAGTTAAACCGCCAGCAAGAGCTATAGCTTGGTTAACTGTCATCGCGGGTTGGTAAGGATAAGCCCCAGGGTTTTCAACCTCGCCATGTATGTAAAAAGGTCTGTATTCTATAACTTGTACATAAACATTAGGGTTTACTAAATAATCGGGCTTTAGCCCCTCAGTGATGACCTGTTCAACCTCTGAGGTGTTTAAACCTGCAAGTTTAACTTTACCTAAAAATGGGTAATTAACCTCACCACTATTACCTAGTAATGCAGTAACTTCTAAATCTGGTTGACCAAATACTTTAATTTCAACCTTATCACCTGCTCCTAATACATAACTTTGCGCAGATTGAGCAAAACAAATACTGCTAAATACAAGCAGCGTTAAACTAAAAATATACTTCATTAATTAGCCTTTAACGCAAAAGTAAAGTTAACACCGACTATTACACGGTCAAACTCAATTGCATCTTGTGTAGAGTTTTTATCCATAAAATCTACATACGTAGAAACCATACCGAAATTACTAGCCACGTAGTTAAGCCCCAAACGTAAGTTTTTAGTTTTATCTTTACGGCCAACGTCACCTGTATATTGCTCATCTGTGTAACTTGCACTCGCAAGCGAACTTAAGTATTCACTCCAGTTATGAGTCCAATTAACACCATAAACACTTTCTTTAATGTAATCGCCCTGTACTAACGGGTCTTTTGCTGCGCGACTAGTCATAAACTGAACTGTAGAGTAACTAAGCGGCTGCCAATTAATCGCTGCTTCCCAGCTTATACCACTAAAATTTTCACGCTGACTCGATTCAAAGTCTTTGCTTTGATAACCCACTTTAAACGAACCAGAAGTAACAGCCGTTGCCTCCCACTCCATACCTGCTAGTACTTTTACATCATCGCTGTCACGCGAAATACCACTACTAGCTAATACATCGTAACGATAATTCTCTTGTTTAACTTCCAAAAAGGTACGAGTGGCAGCTTGGGTATTATAATAACCTGTTACCCCTATTAACGATTTATCATAGTCTCGGTACTGAGATACTTCTCTAAAACTTTGGTATTTTTTACTAAAAAAACCAGCACTTAAAGCCACTTGCGCTTTTGAACTTTGTGCGCCATATTCATAACGCGCTAAAACATTTTGTTGTTGATACTTTACAAGTTCGTTAACTACATCCCCAAGGCCTTCAGTTATGCCACTGCCACGTGGTTCATATAGCCAATCGGCGTCACCATTAACATCTAACCTATGTTGGCTTGTAAATTCTTTATGAACACCCGCACCTATATTAACTTGCGTAAAGTTATCTGTAGCATCTTTATTGTGTAACGAGCTACTAGTACCCAAATCTAAGCTATAGCTATCTGGGCCATCATCAATTACCGCTTTAACATTAGGAGTAATTGTCCAAATTAATCGCGACTCTTCATCATCGGGGGTGCTAAAAAAGTTATTGTTACTACTAATACCAGTTTGCAAAGTGGGGGTGATTTCAGCCCCATCTTTAGTCATAATACTACCAGGCTTTAAATTAGCAGCTGCAGGGGCAGCTATAACAACGCTAAGTAAAGCGCTAAGTGGTACAAGTTTTTTAGT
This sequence comes from Pseudoalteromonas sp. CST2, assembly GCF_028599385.1. Lineage (NCBI taxonomy): Bacteria > Pseudomonadati > Pseudomonadota > Gammaproteobacteria > Alteromonadales > Pseudoalteromonadaceae > Pseudoalteromonas > Pseudoalteromonas sp. CST2. The sequence continues at coordinate 153,890 of NZ_JAQREO010000006.1, read as the reverse complement.
ATGCATTTGCATTTTTAAATCCCTTAAAAATTGTCATAAAAATAATTTTAACATCAAACCACAACGACCAATGTTTAATATAATGCAGGTCAAACTCTACACGTTTTTCCATTTTGTCCAATGTATCGGTTTCGCCACGCCAGCCATTAATTTGTGCCCAACCAGTAATACCTGGTTTAGCTTTATGGCGTAACATATAAAACTCTACTTTTTTACGGTATTCTTCATTATGTGCAACAGCGTGAGGCCTTGGTCCAACTATCGACATATCGCCTTTTAAAACATTTATAAATTGCGGTAATTCATCAAGGCTAGTACGTCGCAAAAAACCGCCTAAAGGAGTAATACGTGCATCATTCTTTTTAGCTTGAGTCACAACCGCACTGTTTTCAGTAACGGTCATTGAACGAAACTTCCATACCTTAATTTTACGTCCATCAAGGCCATACCTGTCTTGTTTAAAAATAACAGGTCCTTTAGATGTAAATTTAACAGCAAATGCAATAGCAATTAAAATGGGCGAAATCAACATTAAGATTAAAGAGGCAACAATTACATCCTCAGTGCGCTTTATAAATTCTCGTGCACCAATAAATGGGGATTCAAATACGCTTAGCGTATCAAGTTCTCCAACGTGCTCTATTCGTGCGTGTATTAGGTTAGACATTAAAAAGTCTGGGATAATATGTACATCTACTGTAGTATCACCCAATTGTAATAATATTTCAGCAATGCGCTTATCCGCTTTCATAGGTAGGGCAATATATAAAACGCCAATTTCCCCTTTTCGGGCAGCATTAACAGCGTCCTGAATTTTACCTGCAACATCATGTTTGGTTGAATTTTCGAATAATCGTTCTGGTTTACGGTCGTCATAAAAGCCTAAAAACTTAAACCCCAACTCATCATTTTTATTAATTTCGTTGTATAAATGAACAGCAGACTCTGTTGCACCAACAATGGCAACATTTCGTAAGTTTATTCCAAGCTTTCTTCTATTTCGTTTAAATAAATAAGTAACTAGCCTCCAGCTATACATAAAAGCAAAGCTAAGTAAAAACCATAAACCTAAACCAATACGAGAAAGCTCACCCGTAAACTTAAAAACAAACGACACACAAAATAAAACAGCGAAGGCAGCAAATAAAGCTCCCCAAGCACACAAAACCATGGTTCTAAATTTACCAGCACGCCAAGAGCGATAAGCAGAAAATATTTCTGCACAATACAAAAAGCTTAGCCCAACTGTTAAAACAGAGACCATATAAATTGGGGTCAAATTTAAATTGTAAAATAAAGCAGAACACTGAAAGGCTATAAACAACGCAAAAATATCAAACAATCGATAAAAATTCGCATCAGACGAGCCTGTTGGCTTAAACGTCCGTGAAGATGTCATACTATGTATCCCTATAGATATCTTTATATATAAATTTAGTATCACTAAACTAAGGTAATTCTACCTTAGCCTCTAAGTTCATTCAACCTAGTTCGCAATACCTGTATTTTAATTTTAAACAACAAAACATTATCTAACCAGTTAATAACTACAAATAAACAAATGCAAACGCGTGTAAACTTTATTAAGCATAACCGTTTAATTAAACAAATAAGCTTTTAAATGAATGCCATATGCCTAAAGAGAAATCATCAAATAGATTAATACCTAAAGCAGATTTAATTAGGTACAGAATTAAAGCCATTACAATAATAAATATAAGAGTTAATATAGTGATGAAAACTACTTGAAAGATCCATGCAACCTTTTTTTCGTTTTCATTAAGTTCACGTCTATTTCTACCGGCTAAAAAAACAAAGTAATACCTATATTTAAAAAACTTAACCACACCTCTAGAGTCTATGGAATGGCGCCCCCATTGCCTAGCTCCTATAGCAACTTTTAGATGAACTAATTGTTCTTCAGTAAAGCTTTTCTGTACTTCCTCAGGCATTCTGTTCAGTAAACTGCGTACAGCAGGATCACTTGTTATTTTAGCCATAGTATCAACTCCCGACTATCCGTTTATTATGCGATACGTGAAGAAATTGACTTTAAAGTAAGTTCACATAATTTTTTTGCTTTAGCTAAAGTTGTACTTTCTGTATAGCAACGTAGCTCTGGCGCATTTCCGGATGGCCTTAAGTGAACAACATCTTCATTGCTAAAAGTTAGGCGTAAACCATCTGTATCATCGTGTGAATCTAAATGTAAAAACTCTAGATTTAATTCCTCAACTAATTTATTAGGGTTTAATTTACCATTTTCAATAATTGAATTACTTACTGGTCTCTCTATATTCTTCAATCTATCACTAAACGTAACTCGTGAAGGCAATCCATTATATAATTCAGATAGTGGTAAGCTCTCAGCTAATTTAAGCACAGCTAATACTGGTAATAGAGCATCCCGTGTAGGTAAAGCTAATAGTTCATTTCCTTCAATATAAATAGATGAAGCAAGTAAAAAACCACCATTCGCCTCAAAGCCTGCTACGGCGTTAAATTTAGTGGTGAGCCCACTAAATGCCGCTATAACATATGGTGAGCCAATTTTAGTGCGTTCCACCTTTTTAAAAAAGTGTGATTGCTCAATACTAGTGGTACAACTTACAGGAACTGCCAAAGCCTCTACACCTAGACTTTTGGCTGCTAACATACATAAAATATCACCAGTAAAGTACACACCATTTTCATCAGCTAAAAGAGGGCGATCTCCATCACCATCCGTAGAAAAAATAGCATCTAAATTAAATTCTGCTGCCCATTTTTTTGCTTGCTCTCTATCAGATTCAGCTACAGCTTCTGTATCTATTGGCACAAATTCGTCGCTATAACCAAGGCAAACCACCTCAGCTCCTAACGCACTAAATAACTGAGGATATAACTTTCTGCCGGCGCTTGAATGCTGATAAATGCCAATCCTCTTATTACTCAATAAATTGCTTGAGAAAACATGTAAGTATCGAGCTATATAACTATCAAAAGCAGAAGTATCAACTAAGGGCAGTGGTTGCAATTCAATTTTATCAACTTGGGTTGAACATGTTGTTATTGCAACTTCATCTTGTTTGGTTATTTCGCCCTGCTTTGTATAAAATTTAAGCCCATTCCTATCAAAAGGAATGTGACTACCTGTTACCATTATCGCAGGTATTTTTGCGCATTGAGCTGAGAAAGCTAGTGCAGGTGTTGGCAAAACCCCATAATATTCTACCTCAACACCTGCTGATTTGGCTGCACTTATACAAGCTCTCGCCATGGCTGAACTACTAGGGCGATTATCTATAGCAATAGCTATGCGTTTAACGTCATTTTGCGTATTTATGAAAGCCAAAGTGAATGCAAAACAGACCTCATTAGTAAAGCTTGTAACTAAGCCCCTAGCGCCTGATGTACCAAATTCAATCCCGCTTTGTTTAATAATTGTAGAACTATCCATTATACCCTCTTAACCTAAATACTATTTCTTGTATGTTAAGAACGACCATAGCGGTCTTCAAAACGAACAATATCATCTTCACCTAAGTATGAGCCGGATTGAACTTCAATTAATTCTAAATCGACCTTCCCTGGGTTTTCTAATGCATGAACAGATGTAATAGGAATATACACAGACTCATTTTCAGTTAGGTACTGCTCCGTACCATCCAAGTGAACCTTTGCAGTACCAGAAACTACAATCCAGTGTTCAGCTCTATGATGATGCATTTGTACTGATAATTTAGCACCAGGCTTTACCGTAATACGTTTAACCTGAAAACGTTCTCCAAAATCTACAGAGTCGTATTTACCCCAAGGTCTAAAAACTTCACGATGAAATGTAACCTCAGATCTGTTTTCATTTTTTAACTTATTGACTATCTCTTTAACTTTTTGAGATTCATTTTTATGAGCCACTAAAACTGCGTCTTTAGTATTAATAATAACTAAGTCTTCAACACCTACAGTAGCTACTAATTTCTCATCAGCAAATACTAAAGTGTTTGTTGTATCTACAGCTTTTACATCGCCATTGAATGCATTACCATTTTCATCTTGGTCAGAAACTTCCCATAAAGCGGCAAACCCGCCCACATCACTCCAACCCGCATCCATAGGAACGACCACAGCGTCTTTAGTTTGCTCCATTACGGCATAATCAATGGATTCATCAGGGCACGATTCAAATGCTTTTTTATCTACACGAACGAAGTCCATATCATCGTTTTGTACCTGCATAGCTTGTTCACATGCGCTAAAAATGTCTGGTCTAAATGCCTTTAACTCATTTAAATATCGGCTAGCTTTAAATAAAAACATGCCGCTATTCCAGTAATACTCACCACTTTCTATATAAGTTTTAGCAGTAGCTAAATCTGGTTTTTCAACAAAACTATCAACAACAAAACCGGTTTGGTGGGGAGCACCTCGTTTAATATAACCATATCCTGTTTCAGGTTTGTTACCTGTAATACCAAATGTAACTAGCTTACCTTGCTCAGCAAGTATCGATGCCTGCTCTACACTTGCTTGAAAAGCTGAAATATCTTCTATAACGTGATCAGCGGCCAAAACAAGCAATAGAGGGTCCTCATTGTTTTCAACTGCTTTAAAAGCAGCCAAAGCTATAGCAGGAGCAGTATTGCGCCCTACTGGCTCTAAAAAAATCCCTGAGTGTTCTGCGCCTAACTGACGAACTTGCTCTGCAGCAATAAATCTATGCTCTTCGTTACATATAAGCATTGCAGGAGAATGACTTATCCCATCTAAACGGGCAAGTGTGTCTTGTAACATAGTTTTATCACCATTTAATGATAAAAATTGCTTAGGGTAGTTCCCGCGAGAAAGTGGCCATAAACGCGTGCCTGAGCCTCCGGCCATAATTATAGGTAAAATCATCTTAGTCCTTATTTGACGGTCTTACTTCAAGCAGACCTAATTTTGAAATAGTTAAAAATAGTAAAGTAACAACGGTAAAAAATAATAGGCTTGTAATTAAACAATTTATAAAAGCATCAATGTAACCTATACCTAATGCATTACTTAAAGTCGCATCATCCAACAAATTCAAGTAGCAAGTTATAATTAGAGTCGTCAGAATTAAAAATTGTTTAATAGGGTAACTTTTAAATAAATACTTATGAAGCACATAAAAACATTGTAAATAATTTAATGCAAAAGAGACTGCTAAAAATGTACATAGGGTAAGCAAATCGCCGAAAAGAACACCTAATACAATAGCGCAAACATTTGCTGAGGATGAAAAAAGACCACAATAAAACATTTCTTTTGTTGCGCCAAAAGCTTGAAATATACCACCAGTAGTACTTAATACCATTTGTAATGGTATGGTAACAGACAAAACTTTTAAGATATAAACTGTACTCTCCCACTGTGGGCCAAAAAGTATTAATACTATATCTGCAGCAGACCAATACAATACCATAGAGGTAAAAAGCCCTAGGCAAGCTAGTTTAATAGCTATACGGTAAAACTCCCTCATTACAATAAAAGGATTATCCTTATGCTCCGTCAAAATGGGCTGTAAAGCGGGTGTAATAGCAAAGGTAAATAATTGCAATGGATAACGCATTACCTGATAAGATTTTTCATAAAACCCTACGGCAACCGCACCAAAATATTTCGTTATAAGTATGGTGTCTAAATTACGAGAAAAAAAGTTAAGAATATTAAATGCCAACTGGTACTTAGCTACTGCAAACAATGTACATATCGCTTTTATATCTTTCCCAAAATGAGCTTTGCCAATTGAAGATTTTGTAGAAGAAAAATGATAAAAAACAAACCTTATAACAGGTACAACCATCAGCTTACTTATTAAACCTAAAACACCAAATCCTTGGAAATACATAACCACAGCCACAGCTAATGATAGCAATTCAGCTAATATTTCAGCTCTTGCAATTAATAAAAACTGTGTATCTTTTTGTAAGCTAGCTAATGGGAGCATTGATAACGCAGAAAACAAAATATTAAACGCCAAAACTAGATTAATATAGGATAAATTTTCAATTTCTAACCAGCCCATTAGATAGGGCGTAAAAATATAAAAAAGTAAAGCTCCAACGGTACCTATAATAAAGCTAGCAGTGAAAATACCATCGCGCTGGTCAATTGAAATACTCTTAGCATATATCACCGCTGGACCGAGGCCTGAAGTAGCAATCAACTGAAAAAATAAGATTAATACTGTTACAGCCGCTAAAACACCAAACATTTGAGGAGTATAAAGCCTTGATAATATAGCTAAAGAAATTATCTGAAAAATATATAAACTATATTTCCCTGCTAAGCTTTTTAGTATCGCCTGATTTAACTTATTGCTCAAATTACTCATAAATTATGACTTAAGCTCAAAAAGTACATTCTTTAATTCATTAGCCATTTTATAGTTTGTCGTATCGACAGGAGATGTAACAATTTTTCTATCAAGCAATTCATTCAATTTAATTGTAGGCATATCTTGTTCAGGCATCAGTACTGTAAAAATTTTATTGCTTATCTCATTTGCTATCTGCAATTGATGGTCGTCTGAAAACTCATTAAACTTACTTACTCTTGGTACAAACAGCACCTTTTTTTGATACGCAAGCATCTGATTAATACTACCAATACCACAGTGGCTAATCACCAAACTGGCACTTTTTACTAGTTGCTCCATCTCAGAACGAGTGATCATATCAACAACTTTACCTTTTGCAGGTGAGTGCTTTAATTTATTGTGCCCAGCCTGAATAACCCAACGCACTTGGTCATTGTTGTACAAGGGTTGCTTGTAAAGCATTTCGAACAAACGATCAAAGTCGTACTGGCTTGTACCTACGGTTACCAAAATAATTGGCCTGCCTTCAACCGCTTCGGTTACTGGTTTATAATTATTTTCAGATAATATATCAAAGCACTTACCTATATACTTAGTATTACTTTTAGACGCTACGTTCTTCCATTGACTATAAAATTCATCATACAAATGATATTTTTTTATTAACTTGCCAGTATTAGAAAGTTCGACAACTCGAGATAATGTATCTAAGTATATAAATTTTAAAGAAGAAACTTTACAAACCAATGCAAAAGGTAACGCGATAGGCCCCCCAGTACTAAACACTGCAGCTGGCCTTTCTTTCAATAAAACGTACAGAGCAAAAAAAACATTAAAAATGTGTATAAAAATATTTTTTTGCGTGTCTATAATTTTATATATTTTTGAAATATTATCTTTTTTAATATTTACTTTATTTGAAACAAGTACTATTTCATCACACTGGCTTGTAGCACACATAGCTTGTGTTAAGTGCCCACCTGCTGAAGCTATAACTAAAACTTTTTTATTCATGACAATCCTTTAACCATACTATTATTAATCAGCCCCATAATTGTTACGCCCGAAGAAAATGGCGCGGTCCAGAAGCGAAGTAGTTACCTATAGAGGCTCAAACACACAAGTAGTTTGAGGTAGAGCTATTTAAGTATATAAATCAATTATTACAGATTTAAATTTATCACCCTCAGAAAAACAAGCTTTAGAGGGGGGGGGAGATTTCATAATTATAAAGCTCCTTGCTTATACTTATACAGTTTTTTTTGAAGTTCCCCTGGGAGTTTTTCAAAAAAATAATAAGAAAGAAAAGATAAAAACAATGTAAGTAGAAGACTTAAAATAAAAGAATAAACAATTCCAGTGAAACTATAAGCGCTATTTTTCATAAAATTAAATACTAAAGCTAGCGCTAACATATGTAATAAATAACAAGAGTAACTAATCTTTCCAAAAAAATTTAAAAAGGAGTTAGAAAACCTAATTTTATAAATAAAGGCTGCAAAAAGCACAACACCAAAAAAATATGGAAAAAACCAACGTACCCACCCTTCTTTGTAATACATAATTTGTGCTAGGTATAAACATATAAAATAAACACAGCAAACTATTGCTAAATTTTTTAAATTAATACCTTCACTTTCAAAGTGAGAGCGCATAATTGACCCAAGCACCATAGTAGCAAGGCCTAGTGGCATTACTATAGGTACCCGAACACCTAAATTAAATCGTAAAAACGCAAAAAACACGGCAACTAAACAAAAGGCAATTAAAACAAAGGATCTTACCTTTAAGCATTTAAGATAACCAAGGTAATATAGTGCTGCAGTACCCATATAAAAGACGACTAATAAGTGAAGCGTCCAATACGCACCTTGAACACTTTCATACCCTAAGTACTTTGGGATCATAGTAAAGTTAGCTACTACCTGCTCTAAAGAGTCAATATTAATACCAACCCCATATGCAACAGTCAAAGCAACAAAAATAGAAAACCAAAATGCTGGGTATAACCTAAAAGCTATACGTTTTAAAAATTGTCTTATGACAAAATTTCCCTGTTTACTCTGTAGGCTAAAAGGTACAACAAACCCCGTAATTAAAAAAAATACAATTACACCTACTCGCCCTAATTCAAATGAATTAACAAAACTCGTTATACCAGAGAAATAAATAGTGGAATTGTTATGCTTTACATACATATCCAAAAAGTGGCCTATTAACACTAATAGTGCAGCGCAGCCTCTTAAATTTTGTAAAAACTCCATTTTACCTTTCATAGGAACTCCCTTTTTAACTCGGTGATGTTTCTTAAAACGTGTGTATAATTTTCAGAAATTTTTTCTTCTGTAAATTTCTTTAGATAGTGGCTATCTAATATTAATTCCACCCCTTTTTTTATCGATGAATATTCGTTTTCAAACTTAAAAAGAGACTCTTCAATGTTAACAACATCGTTATCTGGTATTTTGATCCCTGCGGTTACGGATTCTAAATGTCCGTCTATTCCAGTATTTTCTAAATAAAGAATAGGACAGCCACTAGCGAGCGATTCAACATAAGTCATTCCAAAAGTTTCATTTTTAGATGGTAGTAAAAAAGCTTTTGATTGCTTTAGTATTTTCAATACATCTTTTTGATTTATAGAGCCTGTCAGACTAACTTCATTCGCTAGAGATAAGCTATTAATGAGCTTCTTTACTTTTTCAACATATTCGTTATCACCACTACCTATAACAGTTAAATTTAGAGCTACTCCTCCATCTTTTAATTTTTTTATTGCGGTTAGCAGTTGCTCAAGCCCTTTTCTTTTATATTGATGAAAACTTAAAATGGTTACGTAGCCCTTCCTAGAGCATACATCAATAGAATTAGAAGTATGTAAGCTAAACTGACAAATATTAGGTAAATCTAACGTAGTTGGGTGCTTATATCTAAGCTCACTTTCGACAAACCCTTTACACCAAGGACTTACATAAAAAATTATTTTTGAGTTTCTATAAATTTTCGAAAATGTAGTCTTACAATCAGGCAACCTTTTTATATTGTGTGTATCGGATCCCCCCCTAACAGATAGCACATAGGGTATTTTAAATTTATCGGCTAGATAATAGGTAAACATTCCTTCTGTGGTAAGTTTATGGCCATGCACTAAACTAAATTTATTTTTTTTAATAAAGTAAAAGAGAATCAAAGACCAAAAATAAATTATGGGCCTATAAAAAAATGCTATTGGTAATGCCCAATAAATAACTGATAGACCCTGATCAAACTTTTTTATAGAAACTTTAAAAGGGTTTGAGGTTCTATTAATAGAAAGTACATAATGCTCTACACTTGGTTCGGATTTTTTTACCCCCTCTAGCAAGTTTGATACTGCTAAAGTAGATGGGTAATTTCTTCCATCGGGGTAATCTTGATGAACATGCAATATCTTCATTACAAATCCAACATCGCTTTTTCTATCAAGCTTTTTACATTCATTTTAAAAGCTGAACAGGAAAACTTTTCTGCGTTTAACCTTACTTCTTCTGCTGAGAATTGCTCTATCTGTGATTCGAACTCAGTTACAGCGTCAATTATACAGCTCGCTGATTGTTCCTTAAAGTGGATACCACTCACGTTGTTTTTAACAGTTTCTAAGCACCCGCCCTTTCCAAAAGCAATTACAGGGGTACCACAAGCTTGTGCTTCCACAGGTATAATTCCGAAATCTTCCTCTGCTGCGAATACAAAAGCCTTTGCTTTTTGCATGCTGTGTAACATAACTTCATCAGATTGATAGCCCAGCAATTCGATATTTTCTGCATTGCCTACAATTTCTTTAATTTTTTGCATTTGTGGACCATCGCCAATAATTCTTAATTTTTTTGATGGCATTTTAACGAAAGCTTCTGCAATTAAATCCAAGCGCTTATAAGGTACTAAACGTGAAGCGGCTAAATAAAAATCCTCTTTATTTTTTTCTAGTGTAAACTTTTTAATATCTACTGGGGGATAAATAACATCAGCTTCTCTTCTGTAGCATTTATTAATACGCTTTTTTATAAATGATGAATTGGCTACAAATTTATCAACGCCATTCGCTGTTCTCACATCCCAAATTCTAAATTTATGCAAAAAATAACGTGCAATAATAGACTTAACACCACTACTCATACCACTTTCTCTTAAATACTGCTCTTGCATATCCCACGCATAGCGAGCTGGAGAGTGGCAATAACTAACGTGTAGCTGTTCAGGCCCGGTAATCACACCTTTTGCAGCAGAGTAACTAGAAGAAATAACCAAGTCATAACCCGATAAATCAAACTGCTCAATAGCAATTGGAAACAAAGGGAAATAGTTTCTATACCTTTTGTGAGCAAATGGTAGGCGCTGAATAAATGATGTCGTAACATTAGTATTGCCAAGCCAATCTCTATCTTCTTCAGGTAAAAAGTCAACCAAAGTATAAATATTAGCTTGTGGGTATATATCTATTAACTCCTTTAGAACTTTTTCAGCTCCACCGTTTACGACTAACCAATCATGTATTATTGCAACTTTCATTTTAATCCTTTAGTTTTAAAATTATCTCTGGTTGTTATAACGGTTATAAGTAAAGTAACAAGAGATAAGAAAATTATTAGCTCACCTATAGCTGATCGCTCATCTAAAACTGTAATAGCGATAGGACCTGCTAAAAACAAAAAATAATGCCCTACGTAAGCTAAAAGAGAGTTTCTGCCTAATAACGGCAATAAACGGTTATTTATAATTGATAGAAGGTTGTTATACTTTAAAGCACAAACAAAAATCGTTAATAATATTGCTTCTCCTGAATATAAAGCCATATACAAGATTTGAGGTGGTGACTTCAGTTTTGCTGTAGCTAATGCAACTACTACATCTTCATATAGTCCAAATAATAAAATGACACTAATTGTAAATAACGTAGAACCAATTATTAAAAACGTTTTAACACGTTGATAATTGTTATTCAAAGAAGAGTACAAAGTATATAAATACATTGAAACCATTGCTAAAGAGAAAAAAGGGAAAAATGCATATACATCGAAAAATAGAAACCTAAATAATAAGCCACTCTCAGAGCTACTAAAGTTATAACCGATAGTATAACTAATTATATATAAAGAGAATGCACTGAATAAAAATATTGAACTCTTTACTTTATTAATAAGCAGCATTGCTAATGGAGCTAGTAATATAGCAAAAAAATAAAAAGTTAAGATTTCTCCTGATTGTGAAAAGTTTTTGTATAAGAGCACATCAATTAGATCTGTTTTATAGTCTCCATATCTAAAAACCGCAGTCACAGCAATAATTTCTCTTGCTATAAATACCAACAATAAATTTTTTCTTAACCTCTTTTGTATAACTAATACATCTCTGAAGTTATTAATTTTTGTTTTATATGCAACTGCAAAAGTAAACCCAAAAATCATTATAAAGTATGGCGTCGCAACTCTCAGAAAAGCTTTTACTAGATTCATAGCTTCATAAGATATAAAACCACGGGTTTCCAATGCACCCACGTAATGAACAAGTATTAACAAAACAATTGCTAAACCTCTGGATGTATCTAACCATGTTATTCTATTCACTTATTTTTACCTTTTTAACCATAGAGAAGGCTACTACTATCAAAAAAAGCATCCAAACAACCGTATTATCTCTATAAAATGATGCTTCTGTAACATTGTGAAAAATAATTATTGTTATCGCAGCATTCCCCACTCGTCCCTCAATATATTTAGCTATATAAGCAAATAATAAAGTGACCGGAATAGATAGAACCCCAAACTGAATAAGCAAATCCAAGTAGCCGTTATGTGAAGAAGTTATATACCTAAGAAAACTATGAGAGTCATCAAAAAAATATGGGATTTCTGGAGTACCAAAATAACTTGCATATCCATAACCTAAAAATATATTTTTATAAAATTTTAAATCATAGTAGATAGTATCCCATATATACCCCCTACCAGTAATAAATTCTGGCTCTACATAAAGCCCTATATGCATATAAGAATTTGCATAATAAGTCACGCATGGAACAACTATAAAAATAAAAGCGAGTAAACATAATAGTGAAAGATTAATTATTCTTATATATTTTTTCTTTATTTGAGTAAATATAAAAAAAACAATAAGCAATAATAAACATGTCTTGCTTTGAGTTAGAATTACTAGTGTCAATAAAGTAGAAAAAATAACAAATCTATTTTTAGCTGACTTAGCATTGCAAAAATAAGTGTACAAAATAAAAATAACAACTAAGTTTATACCTAATATATTTTTACCTTTCTCATATCCGGCTAACGAGAGATCAGCTGTTAATCCCCAGCCCATTATTAAAGTCAACAGGATAAGAAATAACATGTAATATAGGCATAACTCTATACACTGACCAACATTGTTTTTCTTATAACTAAAATAAAAAGAAAGTATACACACAGTTATAAAAATCAGCTGAAAAAAAGTACGTTTAAAAACGTAACTAGGAAACGATGACCAAAGCATTGAAACAAATGAAATTGATATAATCAAACTAAATACTATTACAGCATTATTAAAATGTTTTTTTATAAATATTCTACGTTTATCATAATAAAAATTTAGAAGATAAACGAAAAATAGTGAAATCCAAAAAAGCTGCTTGAACATATTGTTTCCAGACTTACTATCTATACGACTAGTTAAATCTAAATCCATCATTCCTACTTTAGGATATAGCGCGGGAGAAAAACCACCAAAACAAAAAATGAGAACTAATAAAAAACCGTACTTATTAACAAAATCAATAAAATTATTCACAACTTTCCCCGGATAAATCAACATTATAAGTGTTAATTAAATAAGAAAACACTTTGATTTTATCTAACATCATTAATAATATTTTAATATAAATTTCCCTTTACAGACAGATTAGTAATGAATAAAGAAAAAACATTCTAAGACTGGCTTTATTTGTAAACATAACTTTTTTGACTTAACCTTATCTTATTGCATATCTGTATAGTGAGTTTTAAGCTATTTTCATCAAAAATCTTTCATTCAATTTCTATCCCACCACTATAAAACCTATTCAAAAAATGAGTTTACAATTTTTTGACTTGTTTCACTTCGAAATAAAACTCTACGAGCTTATTTTGCGAGATAGACCAATCAAGTTTTTCAGGTAATTCATATTTTCCGCCTTTTTTAAAATAAAGATGATACAGATCAGATGCTTCTATTATAAAGTCAGCGGTAATTTTATTTTTGTATGTATGAATGATACTTTTATTAAACAGCTCCCCATACTCTAAAAAATTATTACTTTCAGGTAAAATAACAGGTGTATTAAAGGTTATAGATAGTAAAGCACTCCCTGAGTTAAAGATCTCTTTGAATGGCAATATAGACAAATCTGATGCATTAAAAAAATACTGTAAATCACTATCTTCTATAAACTTATTATAAATAATTATATTTTCATTACTGCCTTTAAGGGTTAAAACCTCTTGATAATAACTTTCTGATTCGAATTTACCGGCAATTAATAACACGTCGTTTTTTAATTTATCTGACTCGTTAAATACATTAATTAACTCAGTCAAATTTTTGTATTTTTTGATCTGCCCTAAAAAAAGAAAAACTCTCTTATCTTCACAAATCCCTAACTTATTTCTTGCTTCATATTTTGACGATTCGTTTTCATAAATTTTACTATACAAGCCATGGTATACCACTGTTTTTTTAATTTTTTTAGGCAGTGCAAAATGTTCGGTTGCAACAATTTCATTTGTATTTGATAAAGAAACAATCCCATCTACAAGAGGTATGTACAACTTCCAAAAAACTCTATTTAAAACCTTATATTTTACTTTATGAGGCTTTAAATTATGAACAGTCCAGATTATTTTTTTCCCAAATAATTTCGCATATGAAAGTACAAATATTAATGTAAAAGAATAAAAAAAAGCCTTTATTAAAAAATTACTATTTAAATACCACTCAGGCCAATGTATATGTATAACATCATAATTTAATTTTAGTGCTTCACTAAAGCTAAACTCAGAAACATCAGCTCCCTTCATACCCGTATATAATAGGTAATTGTAAGGATTTGATTTCTTATTTTTAAATGCTGGGAATGCTAATACTTTCAATTTACACCCTATAATATATGATTAGAATTAAGTTAAATTAATTAAGAAAGCATTTTAACTACACGGGATTTAAATTCTTCGCCCATTTGGCTAGACTGCATTGCGTATTCAACATTTGCTAGCATGTAACCTAATTTAGAGCCACAGTCGTGAGATTTACCTTTTAAGTGGTAAGCTTCGAGTGTTTCTAGGTGACGAAGTTGAAGTAGCGCGTCGGTTAGCTGTATTTCGCCGCCTGCACCTGGTGGTGTGTATTCAAGCAAATCCCAGATAGTTGGAGACACCACATAGCGGCCAGTTATGGCTAAATTGCTTGGTGCTTCATCGTTATTTGGTTTCTCGACCATGTTTGTAATGGCCGCATTTTCGCCTGCGTTAATTTTTTTACCGGCTAAATCTACTACACCGTATTGATGCACCTGCTCTTGCGGAACGGGCTCTACCATCACCTGGTTATGGCCTGTTTTATCAAAGCGTTCGATCATTTGGCTTAAATTGTCGGTTTTTGGATTTGACTTATATTTATCAATTATTACGTCGGGTAACATTACCGCAAACGGGTTATTGCCGACTATAGGGCGCGCTGCAAGTACTGCGTGCCCTAAACCTAGTGGTGCTGATTGGCGAACAGAAATAACAGTAACATCTTTTGGTACTATTGAGCGTACTTCCTCTAAGAGACTACGCTTAACACGTGCTTCTAACGTGGCTTCTAGCTCAAAGCTGGTATCAAAGTGGTTTTCTATTGAATTTTTAGAGGCGTGAGTAACCAGTACTATTTCTTTAATACCTGCCGCAACGGCTTCGTTGACTACGTATTGAATGAGAGGCTTGTCTACCAAAGGTAGCATTTCTTTAGGAATAGCTTTTGTGGCTGGTAGCATACGCGTACCAAGGCCAGCAACAGGTAATACTGCTTTTAAAACTTTCACTTTAAGTCCTTTTTTAATTATTTTGTAAAATACGTAAAAAAGAACAAGAAAAAGCCTAATTCCGTTTAGCGTACTTCACTTACCGTGTGAGTTTATTATTATACACACCACAACAATGTACTCAATAAAAAAAGCGTCCTTTAATATTGTTTTTTTGTTAAATTTATGTTGCACCAAGTTAGCCTGAATCGCACTATTTTAGTGCTTCTCATGCTTTTATGTGATCTACCTTTTTAATGCTAACAATACTATACTAGGCTTGTTTTATTATCAGGGAATACTTAATTAAAGGAACGTGTGTGCGTTTAGGGCTTTGCATAGTATTAGTGATTTCGTTTTTTGTATGCGCGCAAGATATGCTTATGTATTTACGCAACAGCGATATAATTGCTCGTGCGCAAAAACAATATGGCAGTGAAGGCCATACACGTATAAAAAATTGGTTAAATTTTATAGATGAATCTGCAGAAAAAAGTGAATGGCAAAAAATTCATTTAGTTAATGATTTTTTTAATAAACATATTAAGTATAAAACCGACGACGACCTATGGCATCAAAAAGACTATTGGGCGACCCCGCTCGAAAGTTTGGGTATTGGCATGGGTGATTGTGAAGACTACGTAATAGCCAAATATTTTACTTTAATGGCATTGGGTGTTCCTGAGGATAAAATACGATTAATGTATGTTAGGCAAAAAACGGTTAATCAACCTCATATGGTTCTTATATACATTGAAAACCCCAATCAAATTCCTTATGTTTTAGGTAACTTTAATACTAAACTACTGCCCGCCAACAAACGCCGCGATTTAACCCCTATTTATAGCTTTAATGGCCAAGGTTTGTGGCTAGCAAAATCGAAAGGCCTGGGTAATAAAGTAAAAAACAGCCGTGGTGTATCAGCTTGGAACACCATGCTAGAGCGAATTGAACAAGGTGAGCTTGCTCCCATATAGAATAACGTTAAAGGAATTATTAGTTATGTCGTCTTTTTTTAAAAATGGCTTGAGCTTAAAAACGCAAGTTTATGGGTTAATTATAGTCATTTCATTGATTTCATTTTGTGTTCGGGTACTTACCGATGTAGATACCACTCGCCAGTATTTACAAACGCAAATGGGCAGCCATGCCCAAGACACTGCTACAAGTTTAGGGCTTTCTATTTCCCCCTACCTTGAAGAAGACAGCATAATGATTGCTCAAACAATGGCAACGGCCATTTTTGATTCGGGTTATTATAAGCAAATAAAGTTTACTAATGCCCAAGCAGAGGTAATTTTTGAACTTGTAAACCCTAAGCGTGTTGAATCGGTGCCTAATTGGTTTATAAGTGCAGTTAAACTAAACGCGCCAACGAGGCAATCTGAGTTAAACAATGGTTGGATCATGGCAGGTACGCTTGAAGTAACAAGCCATGTTGGGCAATCGTATCTAACCCTTTGGGAACATACTAAACGCAGTTTTTATGGGTCGTTTTTGTTATTAATAGCATCACTGGCTGTTGCATTTTTAATACTACGCGCGGTGTTTAAACCATTAAAAGCTGTAGAAAACCAAGCCCACTTAGTTACACGTAAACGCTTTACACTCAACGATGAAATACCTGTTGCCCGCGAGCTGCGCACCGTTACAAAAGCAATTAATAATATGGTTATGAACCTGCAAAGTACGTTTGACTCACTTACTAAGCAAACACAAGCCCTTACCGAAGAAGTATATATAGACCCTTTAACTGGTTTAGGTAACCGAAAGTCATTTGATAACCATTTTAGCTCGGTAGTTGATTCTATTAGCGATGAAACTCCCATTACCGCAATGATGATTACCCTGCCCTCGCTTGCAAACATTAATAAAACGGTAAGCTACCAAGACGGTGATGAGCACGTAAACGAAGTGGCAAACATACTCAAAACCACGTTTGGCGAGCTTACTAATGCAAAAGTGTTTAGGTTAAATGGCAGTACTTTTATTGCCCTTGCGCCCTACGATAGTGATTTTTTAAATAGAACTCGCCTTGAAATTACTGATGCATTTAGCCAGCAAAAAAATAGTTTGCATGTTAATGGCTTTGCTAACTTTGCGTTAGTAAGTGTAGAAAAAGGAATGCCTGTAGGTCGCGTATTATCAGCGTTAGACACGGGCTGTACAATTGGTGACACAAACAATAATAAAATAGATAAAGACACTTTATTTAGTGTTAATCAGTGGCGCTCACTTATTCAGTCTATTTTGGCCTCTGGCGAGGTGAGTTTTTCAGTCCAACCAGTGAAGCGTGCTAACTCACAAAATAAACAATGTTATTTTGAGGTGTTTGCTCATTTTATTTTTGAAGGAGAAAAAGTTAATAATGGGCATTTATTTGCTATGGCTGAAAAGCTAAATTTAACTGAAGAGCTTGATAAAAAAATAATACGTAATTTTGTTAATGTAAAAGAACAACACCCAAACGATGTATTTGCACTTAACTTGAGTAAGGCGTCTTTGTATTCAACTGATTTTATTGAATGGCTAACGCTTTATTCACATACAAAGCCTGTTATAAAAACTAACTTGTTATTAGAACTACACGAGATTAGCTTGCTTTATAATGTTCATATTGCCTCGCAACATATAGACATAATAAAAGACATAGGCATTAATGTGTGTATTGAACATTTTGGTACTAGCCTTACCTCCTTTAGGTATTTACAAGGGCTAGATATTGAGTATGTAAAAATAGACGGTAGCTACATACAAGACTTATTAGATAACAGCCAAAGCCAATTTTTTATTCAAACAGTTAATAATATTTGCCATGGCTTTGGTATTAAAGTTTTAGCCTGTTTAATAGAAAAACCTGAAACATTAAAGGTACTTGAAAGCTTGGGCTGCGATGGTGTACAAGGCAATTTAATTATGCCGCCTTCTAAAGTCATTAAAACTAGTAATAATGGCGCAAATAAAGAGTTTACTTTTTGCACCGATACGCTAAAATTTTGTAATTAGATATTCAACCAAGGGATCAGAGATGAAATCACTTATTTTAGCTAGCTTATTTGCTGGCGCATCAGCACTTACAGTTTTACCTGCTTATGCACAAACGGACACAGATGCAGTAGTTCAAACTGAAGGCATGGCTAATTTAGTTAACGTTTTAAATAATGCCACTGCGGAAACAGCGCCTGAACAATTAAAAGCCAACTTAGTTACTGCTATAAACGGTGTATGTACCGACTGTACCCCCGCACAAGTTGATTCTATGATGACGGTAGTTGTAGATGCAATTGGTGCAGAAAGCCCGCTAATTGCTGACTTTTTAGCTGCGCTTGTTGCTGCAGGTGTTGATAGCGATGCTGTAACGCTTGCTGCAATAACAGCTGGGGTCGATGCAACTATTGCATCAGAAGCAACAGCAGCTGGTCCTACAGAGCCTACCTCACCAGCTGGCCCTGTAATTGTAACCTTGCCTACAACAACCGTTCCTCAAGGCGCTGGCGGTACCGGTGGTGACGCTGGTATTTCTGAAGTTGGCAACTAAATAATAATTAGTTTTATAATACAAACGCAGCCTAATGGCTGCGTTTTTACTTTAAACACTATTGTTTAACTATTAGCTCGTTTTTTTGAGAAAGCTGTGAATCGTCTTATATTTTTTTTGCTGTGTGCAATTGTTTTTTTGCTGCCCCTTCCTTTAGGTAGCTACCGACCCTGGGCCATTATGGCAATGGGTATTTTAATTTGTATAACCTTTGTTTTTCACCTGTTTAATAGCGCTGTAAATAACCAAACGTTGTACCCTCCTCGCTATTCTTTACCCATTATTTCTGCTTTATTATTAGTATGCACTATGTGTACTTTGCAATTTTTTACTGTGAGTTTAGACCCCTTTCAAACAAAACAAATGCTGTTGAAAACGAGCTTTATGGTTTGCTTTTGTTGGCTTATATTTATTTATTGCAATAATAGTGAGCGTATAAAAAAGCTTATTTATACCATTATTGCAGCGGGTGTTTTTCAGGCTTTGTATGCAACTTACCTAAATCTGTCGCCTGACATGCTCAGCCCTATTTTTGGATATAGGCACACGCAACGCGCCATAGGTACGTTTACTTACTCTAACTTTTTAGCTAACTATTTAGCGCTATGTTTATGTTTGGGTATTGGTGTATTAGTGAGTGAATTAAAGCGAGGTAATCATGCAAGTGACCTTACATTTAAACAAACTTTGCGCGCTTGGACAGAAATACTATTAAGCTCAAAAATAATTTTGCGTATATCGTTAATTATTATAATTATTGCGCTAATTTTAACGCGCAGTCGAATGGGTAATTCAGCCTTTTTTATAGCACTGATGGCTGTTAGCTTGTTGGCTTTGTTTGTTTACAATAAAAAACCTAAAGCGTTTAAGTTACTTATTATTAGTTTTTTTATAATTGATTTGATCATTATTGGTGCAATATTTGATGTAGAAAAAGTAAAGCAACGTATAAGCGAAACCAGTATTCAATCTGAAACACGTGATGAAGTAGTTCGTGATTCAATTCCGTTAATACTCGACAAGCCTTTATTGGGTTCAGGTGGCGGTACGTTTTATACAGCCTTCCCTGCGTATCAATCTGAGCCATACTCTGGTTATTACGATAATGCTCATAACGACTATATTCAATTTGCTGTAGAGCTAGGTATACCCGTAACATCAGCTTTAGGAGCGCTTATTTTATATTGCTTATGGTTATGTATTCAGACAATGCGAAAACGTAAAACAGCCTTATATCAAGGAGTCGCATTCGGCTGTGCAATTGCGATTATAGATATGTTATTGCATTCTTCTGTAGATTACTCGCTCCAAGCTGGCGCTAACTCAATGTTGTTTATGGCTATATTATGTTTGGCGATTTTAAGTAATAAAATAGTTGTTAAGCGAGGGCGTGATTTTAAATAGCTACTTGTTAAAAATATTTGCACAAAGAGGTTTAGAGACGCTGCGCTTTAGAGTAGTGATAAATAAAATGCCAAGATTGGTTATGTCTTCTCATTTACTCCTCATTTTCTTCTCTTTGTGCAATTAAGGTTTTAATTCACTCAACAAATTTTTCGCGGCTTTACTGCTCTTCTAAATCAAACTCGGTGGTGTGGCCGTCGCCGTGGATGAGTTGGTAGCGGGATAGGTCGCCGCTATCTAACGTTATTAGGCTTATTGCGGAGTCGCTTACTAGGTACTTTTGGCCTTCACCTTTGGTTTGGTGTTTATCTACTTCCATGTGCCAGCGTTTGGTGAAAAAGTTAAGCGGGCTTTTGGGGCCGTATAATATTGAGTCTAGCTTATCGAGTACATTAATTAGCTTACGCGGAAATTCGTTTTTGATCCCGCTGGCGGTGAGCTGCCATATTCGGTTTGGGTGATCGCCAAAACGCTTTTGCACCGAAAAACAAAAAGAATAATGCACATCACCCGATAGAATAAGCGTTTCGTTAGGTGTGTCTGTACGCCTAAAGGTATCAAGCAGTTTTTTGGCCGAGCCTTCGTGTGCCATCCAGTTTTCTACATCAACCATAAGCGGCTGGCCGCACATATTAAACGCCGCCTGTATTGCTTCTATTGATTTAACGCCAAACACTGGCGCTGGCGATACAATAATTACTTTGCTGTGGCTCAGCAGGCTTTCTTCAAGCTCTGTTAAGCGCTCCCAATCAAGTAAGCCTGAGGGTTCATTAAAGTTACTTTCGTTACGCCAGCGGTGCGTGCGGGTATCAAGCACAACTACTTTAGGCGTGGTGGTAAGCTCATAATGCCAATAGTTAAATTCGTTCAGAGGCTTATCAAAGGCTTTAAACTGCCAAATATTATTGGCGCTACGGCTTTGTTTAAAATCATCTATAAGCGCGCCGGTTTTATGTAGCGCGTCGTTACCGAGCCCTTGAAATAGCCAATAGCTTATTAGCCCATTATTAATGATGCGTTTACTACTTGGGTTTTGATTTATAGCTTGCTCCCACCCTGCTGTTAAGTTCCAATCATCGGTAACATCGTGATCGTCAAACATCATCAAGGTAGATACATTAGCAAATAAACGCTCTACGCTGTTTAAGCCTTTTGCGTAGTCAATTAAGGCCTTTTTTTCGGCGTTAAAAATGGTGTTATTTTTTTCATTGCCTTGTGTGTAATGGCAATTTTTAATATCAACGCATTGCCACGCGGCGGCACTAAAGTTAAGTAAATACAGCGCTATAAATTCTTCAAAGTGAATTAAATGATTATGCGCTTTTACGCTAGAAAAATGAGGCTCGTCTTTTTTTAGCCAGTATCCAACGCCCAATTTTGAACGCTTTTGCCATGGCGTTTTTGGTAAGTAATGATGGCGGTTAAAAAGCTGCTCATTTATATCTGCTGGTAAATTGAGCTCAAGCGGTTGCTCTTTATAAATACCCAATGCATCTATTAGCTGATGAATAGCCAGTAGCATAGGGCCGGCTACATCATCGGCGTAAACTTGGTCTCCGCTAAGGAGTAAAAGCTGTGCGCCCTGCAGTTTATTACTGCGCTGGGTGTTTTGCCATTCACTTGCTGATACTAAGCTGTCTTTTGCTGGGTGATGGGCGTTGCGACACGAGCCATGCAAAATATGCGTAAGCTTATTGGCAATTGCAAACGAAGGCGCCGTTTGCCCTTCAAAGCACCAAGGAGTTAAGTCAATTTTTTGCTCGTTAATATGCAATGTATACGCTAATAATGTGTCGAGCGGAAACTGGCTATCAACAGGTTTTATAATTATAAAATGCAGGTAAAGGTGTTTACCTAATGCAATGCTTTGCTGCTCGCTGTAGCTTTGTTGGTTTTCAAGTGTGATTTGGCAATTGCCAGGGCGTGAAGTAGCAAACTGTATACATATACCACTTTGCTCAGCTCGGCGCACCATAGGCCCCATTAATAAAAGTGGGAGTTGCGCCGATTGAGTAGTCATGTGTTAGCCTTTTGCTGCTAATTTAAAAAGTGAATAAAAGTTATCAGTCGTTGCTTTTGCAAGCTCGTTAAAGCTTATGCCTTTAAGCTCACTAATATAGTAGGCAACATCTTCTACATACGCAGGCTGATTTGTTTTTCCACGGTACGGCACAGGTGCTAAATAAGGCGAATCTGTTTCGATGAGTAATTTATCAAGTGGGATTTGTTTTACAACTTCTTTAAGCTCTACGGCATTTTTAAAGGTAACAATGCCTGAAATAGAGATATAAAATCCCATATCAATCGCTTTTTTGGCCATATCCCAATCTTCGGTAAAACAATGCAGTACGCCACCGCAGTTTTCTGCTTTGTGCTCACGCATCAAGTTAATGGTATCGGCTCTGGCATCACGAGTATGAATAATCAGTGGCTTTTGTAGTTCGTTTGCTACTTCAATATGGCCAACAAAACTGGCTTGTTGTACTGCGTGCGTGTCTTTTGAATAATAGTAATCTAGGCCTGTCTCGCCAATCGCGACTACTTTTTCATGCGACGCTAAATCAATGAGTTGCTGTTTATTAAGGGCGTCTTTTTGATCAAGCGGATGCACGCCACACGATGCCGATACATCGTCGTAATGTTTAATTTTTTCAAGCATGCTTGGGAATTGATCAAGCGTTACACTTACACATAAAAAGTGCTCTACTTGCTTTGCGCGGGCGTTGTCGAGTACTTGATCTAGGTTTAAATCTAGTTTGTCAAAATCAAGACGATCTAAATGGCAATGAGAATCTACAATCACTATACGGCCTGTATGGTTTTGGGTGTTAAATTATACTAACCTGCAAAAATACCTAGTTGTACCAATTTGCAATAATACCTAATCATTTTGCGGGGCTAAACGTGTCGCTACCTGCGTTAAAAAATTCTTATTTACGACTGCATGGATTCAGAGCAATGCAGGAGCAATTGCCGAGCATAACTAAATAGCGAATTTTTTACCTAGCTATCAACACGTTTTTCCAGCCTTAAAGTAAATCACTTAAGTAAGCGAATGGGTATTAAACGAGTTGATATAAACAAGTTAGTATTGCAAGTTAACGAGAGCTAAGCGCTCGCTAACCGGCTGCTTTATGCATATCACTATTAAGCAAATGCGTTTAAAACTACATGGTATATGTAGGATTACCAGAGTTTAACATAGTGCCTAATAGCTTTTCGATTTTAGCGTTTAAATTTGTTTTATCATCTAAAAAGCTAATGCCTATACCTGGTGGGTTAGAGCTTTGTGCGCCTTGTGGTGTGATCCAGGCAACTTTACCCGTTACCACGTCATCTTCTAGCGCATCAGGTAAAGTCACTCTAAGCGCTAAAGAGTAGCCGATTTCGTAACGCATATTGGTACGTACAAATAGACCGCCCTTTTTTAAATAAGGCATGTAGCAGCGATAAAGTTCGTCAAGGTTATCTACATCAACTAAAAGCTCTTGCATATGTATTCCTATTAAATGTTACGCAGGGCATGCGCTAAACGCGACACTGCTAGAGGTAAATTTAGCCCGAGTACCTCTGTGCTATTTTGTAAAAATTCATTTAACGCTTGCTGAGCACTTTGGTACGCGTCAAAACTTAAACCCATTATAAGCTGCTGTTTTAACTGCTCGCTTAAAAATAATGTAAAAATGCGTATTAGCTCAGGTTGTTTGTTTATAATATTTACAAGCGGACTAAAATTATGGCTTTGTTTAAACTCAGTTGCAAATTTATATAAAGTATCAATATGTTGCAGCTGCTCTTGCGCTTGCCACTGTTTAATTAAAAGTGGTTGCGTATAAAACAAAGGCAGCCACACATAGTCACTAATATTTAAATCGGCTAACCAGGTTTTAGCCGCTTCTGGGTTTGCGACTTTAATGTCTGTTTTGGCACAGCGGCTTAAAATGGTGGCAGGTAACTGCGCAGTGTGGCTTGTGGTTAAAATTAAAAAGCGGCTATTGCTGGGCTCTTCTAAGGTTTTTAATAACGCGTTTGCTGCTGCCGTGGTCATTTTTTCGCAGTTTTCAATAATGGCCACTTTATTGCCATTTTGTGCAGCAGAGTGGTTCATAAAATCGCTTATCGCACGAATATCGTCAACACCAATGCTTTGCCCTTCAACTTGCGTTAGCCGTTTATCAGGGTGGTTACCCGCAAGTGTTAATGAGCAACTTTTACACTGGCCGCACGGGGCTAACTTGCTACCTTCGCTTTGCATATGGGTATTAATATTTTGACATAATAAGCTATTAGCTAATTGCTCGCTTAGCTCAAACTTACCAACGCCTTTTGCCCCGCATAACAACTGCGCATGATGAAAACGCTGCGCTTTATAACTTTGCGCAAGCTGTTGCTCTACGTTATTAAGCCACGGCAATGCCATGTTATTTTAACCCTTCAAAAAAGGTGCGTAGTACATTGGTTATATCGCGGTGTACTTTATCAATACTTTGGTTGGCATCTACGGTTTTAATTGAGCTATCGTCATTTGCCAGCTCAACATAACGCATGCGCGTGCGCTGAAAAAACTCAATGGCTTCTTGCTCAATTCTATCAAGCTCTCCACGGCCTTTAGCACGCTCAAGGCCTATTACGGGGTCTATATCTAGGTAAATGGTTAAATCAGGTTTTAACCCTTTTAATACCATAGACGACAAAGACGATAACGTATTAGCGCTTATGCCGCGCCCGCCACCTTGATACGCTTGAGATGATAAATCGTGGCGATCTGCTAATACCCACTGCCCTTTATCAAGCGCCGGATTAATTACATTATGCATAAGCTGCGAGCGAGCTGCGTACATAATAAGTAGTTCGGTTTCAAAGGCTATGTCTTCTTCATGCTCGGCTTTTACTAAAGTACGTAAAGACTCGGCAAGCGGTGTCCCGCCGGGCTCGCGTACGTTAATAAAGTCTATTTGTTTTTTATTTAAAAAGTCTTGGCATAACGAAATAGCCGTTGATTTACCTGCGCCTTCAAGGCCTTCAATAACAATAAATTTTGGTTTCATATAAAGTTTAATTCGTTTTATTTAATATATACGTTTTAACTGCCGCGTTGTGTTGCTTTAACGTGGTTGAAAATTGGTGACTGCCATCGCCCTTCGCCACAAAATAAACATACTGTGTTTTAGGCGGATTAAGCGCTGCTAAAATAGCCGCTTTTGAGGGCATGGCAATGGGTGTTGGCGGCAGCCCTTTAATGCGATACGTATTATAAGGTGTGTAATCGCGTAAATCTTTTCGTTTAATGTCACCGTCAAAACTCTCCCCTAGGCCATATATTACGGTGGGATCGGTTTGTAGGCGCATATTTGCGTTTAATCTATTTATAAATACGGCGGCTATTAAGGGGCGCTCACTGGCAAGGCCTGTTTCTTTTTCGATAATAGAGGCCATGATAAGTGCGTCATATGCGTTTTTATATGGTAGGTTTTCTGCACGTTGTGGCCATGCTTGCTCAAGTGTTTGCTGCATTTTAACGGCTGCACGTTTTAATAAACTACTGGCAGTATCACCGCTGTGATAATGATACGTATCTGGAAACAGCCACCCTTCTAAATGGCTTTCTTCACCTACTATTTGCTGCGCCAGTTGCTCTGTATTTAAGTTATTAGTTAAATGCGGCGCACTACTAATGGCTGCTATCACTTCGCGTAAGTTTTGCCCTTCAATAATAGTAAAGCTAAAACTGATTTGCTCGCCGTTGTTTATTTTTTTTATATTATTAATAACGCTTGTATTCGTTAGCTCGTACAAGCCGGCTTTTAAGTCGGTTAGTGTTGGGTCAAGCTTTGCAATTACTTGGTAACGCCAGCAGCTTTTTAACCAATTATTAGCTTGCCATTGTTTACATAGCTGGTTAAAGCCCATGCCTTTTTTAACTTCAAACTGGGTAGGCGTTGTTATATTTAGCGGGCTAGTTATTGTTGCTTGTAATTGCTGATACCCTACTAGCGTTGTAACTAAAGCTAACAATAATACCGATAAAATAACTTTTAACACTTAGCCTCCTTGGCTAATAATTCATTTAATAAACACATGCTTTGCTCAACATTAAATGTATGTTGTTCTATACTACTAACGGGCACAGCGCCCATTAAGCTATTACAAATAAATACAGCACTAGCTTGGGTTAATTCATTTAGGCTTACTTGCTTAAATTCAACCGCTAATTTATCACATAACGATTGCAGATAAACCCCTTTAATACCGCATTGCTCAAGGCTTGGCGTATATACCTTATTATCACGAATAGCAAAAATATTAGCTGCCGAGGCTTCAATCACATTGTTTTGATGATCGAGTACTAAAACATCGTCACATTGCTGTTTTGCCATGGCATTTTTAATCAGCACTTGTTCTAGTCGGTTAAGTGTTTTTAAACCGGCTAATAAAGGTTGGGCTGCTAATTTTATTGGGCTTAGGGCTAAACTCACCCCTGTTTTAGATAATGCTGGGTAGCTTTGTGGAAACCCTAACACGGTAATTAAAATGGTTAAATGGGTGTGTTGCGGCAACCCATAGCCTCGCCCACCTTCTCCGCGGGTGATCACTATTTTAATCACATTTAATTGGAAGCCAGTAATCGCTTTTGCAATATGTTGCTCAAGCTCAGTAAAGTTAATAGCAGGAAACGCTAAGCGTTCTGCGCATTCTACCAAACGTGCTTTATGGTACTGCCAATGCTCTACCTGCCCAGCAATTACTTTGGCTGTGGTAAAAAAACCATCACCGTAGTTAAGGCCTCTATCGCGTGTATTAATCGAACTTGTATCATCGGTTGTTATTATTGTTTGCATATTGAATGGCTTGCATAAAAAAAGCCCAGTTAAACAACTGAGCTCTTATAATGTGGTTCGTTGTTAAAAAGGATTATACCTTTTTAAATAGCAACGAGCCATTAGTCCCACCAAAACCAAATGAGTTACACAGTGCAAAATCGAGTTTTGCATCACGTGCAGTGTGGGCTATGTAATCTAAGTCGCATCCTTCATCTGGGTTGTCTAGGTTAATGGTGGGCGATACTTTTTGATCGGCCAGCGATAAAATAGAAATAATAGACTCTACTGAACCCGCTGCACCTAATAGGTGACCCATCATCGATTTAGACGAGCCTACCATTACATCTTGCGCTGCACTGCCAAAAATAGTTTTAACAGCTTGCGTTTCGGCTTTGTCGCCTGCATTAGTTGATGTACCGTGTGCGTTAATGTAACCAACTTGGTCTGCATTTACTTGTGCATCGTTTAATGCATTTTGCATAGCAAGTGCCGCACCTGTACCGTCTTCCGGTGGCGAGGTCATGTGATACGCATCACCGCTCATACCAAAGCCAACAAGCTCAGCATAAATTTTAGCGCCACGGGCTTTAGCATGTTCATACTCTTCTACTACAACAACACCTGCTCCATCAGATAGTACAAAACCATCGCGGTCTTTATCCCACGGACGCGACGCAGCTTGTGGGTCGTCGTTACGGGTAGAAAGCGCACGTGCAGCATTAAAGCCACCCATACCAATAGGTGTACAGGCTTTTTCTGCGCCACCGGCAACCATCGCATCGGCATCGCCGTAAGCAATCATACGCGCTGCATGGCCAATATTGTGCAGGCCTGTAGTACATGCCGTCACAATAGAAATATTAGGACCACGTAAACCATGCATCATTGATAAATGGCCCGAGATCATATTAATAATGGTTGATGGCACATAAAATGGAGAAAGCTTACGTGGGCCACTGTTAAGTAGCTTTATGTGGTTTTCTTCAATTAAGGTCAATCCACCAATGCCTGAGCCTACAGCAACACCAATACGTGTTGCGTTTTGTTCAGTAACTTCAAGACCTGAGTCTTGAAAGGCTTGAACACCCGCTGCAATGCCGTACTGAATAAATAAGTCCATTTTTTTAGTATCTTTCGCTGACATGTATGCAGTTGCATCAAAGTCATTTATGAGTCCAGCGAATTTAGTACCAAATTTTGAGGTATCAAAGTGGGTTATATTTTGTATACCACTTTTACCATCTAATAAGCCTTGCCAGGTAGATTGCACATCATTACCTAGCGGCGTCAACATTCCTAAGCCAGTTACGACGACTCGACGTTTAGCCACGGTTTGCCTCCAATAAGGGATATTTAAACCAATTGATTAAAATAGTATTATTTTAGTAAGCCGTTTAACTCACTAAGTTTAAATCTATTGGCATTACAAAGGGAATTCATACCCAAGCGACCTCAAAGTGCGAGTCTCAAATTCAACTAAAGATGTGCTATTACAAATGAATGCAGTAGAGAGTAAAAGCGGGTGAATTTGAATCATGAACTTTGAGGTGGTTTGGATATATAGATTAAAGGCAGCGAATGCTGCCTTTAATATGCGATTAATTACTCAGCGTGAGCTGATACGTAATCGATTGCAGATTGTACTGTAGTGATCTTTTCAGCTTCTTCATCTGGGATCTCAGTATCAAACTCTTCTTCAAGAGCCATAACTAGTTCAACAGTATCAAGAGAATCTGCACCTAGGTCGTCTACGAAAGAAGCTTCGTTTTTAACTTCTTCTTCTTTAACACCTAGCTGTTCGATGATAATTTTTTTTACGCGTTCTTGGATATCGCTCATTCTTCTTTCCTTTATTAAAAACGCCAATGCGTTATTTTCAGATTGCGGCGTAGTTTACGCCGCATAATTCTCTGATTCAATGATTTGACCATAAATAATTGTCTGGTCAAACCTCTGAGTGTTTGTTTTGTCTTTTATCGCTTATTTTCACAGCGATTTCAAGTATGTTTAAAGCAAGATCATAAAAATTTCAATGTTTTTGAGGTCACTTACTTAAGTTATTTTTAGCATTTGCTTATAACAATGGCGGTTAAACCATGTACATCGCGCCATTTACATGCAAAGTCTCGCCAGATACATACGCAGCCGCGTCAGATGCTAAATAACACACTGCCGCTGCTATTTCGTCAGGCTGACCTAATCGACCTGCTGGTACATTAGCAAGGGTGGCCGCTTTTTGATCTTCTGTTAGCTCATCGGTCATATCAGTTTGAATAAAACCAGGGGCTACTACATTTACTGTAATGCCGCGTGATGCAACTTCGCGTGCAAGCGATTTAGAAAAGCCAATAACACCCGCTTTAGCCGCCGCGTAGTTAGCTTGGCCTGCATTACCCATAGTGCCCACAACTGAGCCAATATTAATAATACGGCCGTTCTTTTTCTTCATCATTGGGCGTAATACCGCTTTAGATAAACGGAAGATAGAGCTTAAGTTAGTGTCGATAATATCGTCCCACTCACCGTCTTTCATACGCATTAATAAATTATCACGGGTAATACCTGCGTTATTTACAAGTACGTCAACATCGCCTAAGTCGGCTTTTATTGCTGCTAATGTAGCCTCAATCGATGCAGGATCGGTTACGTTTAAAGCATAACCCTTACCGTTATCACCTAAGTAATCGCTAATTTTAGCCGCGCCTGACTCACTCGTAGCAGTACCTGCTACTTTTGCGCCTTGCGCTACTAAAGTGTTTGCAATTGCTTTACCAATACCACGGCTTGCGCCAGTAATTAGGACAACTTTGCCCTCTAATGAAAATAAATTAGTCATTTTATATTCTCTTATTTTGCAGCGTCGATAGCGGCAGCGTCATTTACTGAGCCACATACCATTGCTTTATCAATTCGTTTTGCAAGTCCAGTTAATACTTTACCTGGGCCAAATTCGTAGCTTTGCGTAATGCCTTGAGCAACTAAAGCCTGTACTGTTTCTGTCCAACGAACTGGGCTGTATAGTTGACGTACCAATGCATCTTTAATTGCATCAGCCGAGCTTTGTGCTTTTACATCAACATTATTAATTACATCACACTTAGGTGTATTAAATGTTAAAGCGGCTAAATCGTTGGCAAGTTTTTCAGCCGCTGGTTTCATTAGTTCACAATGTGAAGGCACGCTTACACTCAGTGGTAAGGCACGTTTTGCGCCGGCATCTTTACACGCTTGTGAAGCTCTATCAACAGCAGCTTTATGCCCAGCAATAACAACTTGCCCTGGTGAGTTATAATTTACCGGTGAAACAACCTCGCCTTGTGCAGACTCTTCACATGCTGTTTTTATTTGCTCATCGCCTAAACCAATAATGGCAGCCATAGAGCCTACGCCCGCAGGCACAGCTTCTTGCATGTATAAGCCACGGTTTTCAACAAGTTTTACCGCTTCACCTAGGCTAATAACCTCACTACATACCAATGCAGAGTATTCACCTAAGCTGTGACCTGCCATAACCACATCCACATCTGGGTTTGCAGCTAACCAGTGGCGGTAAATTGCCACGCTTGCTGTTAATAAAGCAGGTTGAGTGCGGTGAGTTTGATTAAGTTCTTCTTCTGGGCCATTTAGTACAAGCGCTGCTAAATCGTAGCCAAGTGCGCTTGACGCTTCGCTAAAGGTTGCTTTTACAATGTCAGAGCTCTCTAGTAGCTCGCTTAACATGCCAACGCTTTGTGAGCCCTGACCAGGAAATAGAAGTGCAATTTTTTGTGCCATACTTTGCTCTTTTTAATTAAACAAAAATTTAGTGTAACTACGGCACCTAAACGTTATTCGGCCGCCGAGTTTTTAGAATGTGTTTTTTCGAAAATAGCGGCTATTTTATCTGGAAGTTGACGTTCAACCTCTTTTACCGCTTCATCGATTGCTGCTTGAAATGCTTTTGCTGATGCATTTCCATGGCTTTTAACGACAATACCGCGCAATCCTACCAGAGAAGCGCCGTTATACTGGTCGGGGTTCACCCGATTATAGAGTTTTTTTATGATAGGACTTAAAATAAACGCCATGCATTTGTAAATTAAGTGCTTTTCTAGGGCGCTTGTAAACTTTTTCATGATCAGTTTAGCAATGCCTTCGCAGGTTTTTAATGCAACGTTTCCGACAAACCCTTCACACACAATGACATCGGCTTTCCCCGAAAAAATATCACTGCCTTCACTGTAACCCGTGTAATTAATATAAGGGCTTTGCTGCATAAGCTGCGCTGCTTGCTTTATGCCTTCATGGCCTTTTATGTCTTCAGAGCCAATATTAAGTAAGCTCACTTTAGGGTTGTCGCAGCCAAGAGCTTGGCCTGCTACTACCGAGCCCATAATGCCAAATTGATAAAGTATTTCTGAATCACAATGCACATTAGCGCCTAAATCAAGCAGATAAACTGGATTTTTTCGCTCTGTAGGAACGGCCGATATTAATGCGGGGCGTTTAACGCCAGGCAGCATTTTTAATACGTAATGAGCCATAAAAAATAAAGCGCCGGTGTTACCCGAGCTTACACAGGCTTGTGCTTCACCCGATTTAACTAAATCAAGGGCGACACGCATAGAGGAGTCTTTTTTTGAACGCACAGCTAAAGCGGGTTCGCAAGCATTAGTGACAACTTCGCTGCAATGGCGAATAATTAAACGTGGGTGTGAAAGTGAATCGAGGGATTCTAATTGATTAGTAATTACTTGCTCGTTGCCACATAAAATGAGTGTTAAATTGGCATGAGCATTTACTGCGCAAACGGCAGCGGGGATAGATGAACGGGGGCCATAATCGCCCCCCATCATATCTAACGCTATGGTTAGATTAGTCGGCATAAAGCAATCTCTTAGTTAGAAATTACTTGAACGCCTTTGTAGTAACCGTCAGCAGTTACATGGTGACGACGATGAGTCTCACCTGAAGTTTGGTCAACTGTTAAAGTTGGACCGTTGATCGCATCGTGTGAACGGCGCATGCCGCGTCTTGCACGAGACTTTTTGCTTTTTTGTACAGCCATTAGTCTTCTCCTAAGAATCTTTCTTAAGTTGTTTCAAAATATCAAATGGATTTGGTTTATCATCTTCCGCCTTTAGTACACCAAAGCTAGCAGGCTTTGATGAGTAATTGCACGAAGCTTCGTTGTGTGTAGGCACTAATGGCACTGCTAAAATTAGCTCGTCTTCGATTAACTCAAACACGTTAATTTCACCGTTTTCATCAAGCGCTACTTCATCGTAGACTTCAGGAAGATCATCTGACTCAGCATCCAAACCAACAGGCGAATACATAAAGTCTTGATCCAAATCCAACCCTAAATCATCATTACAACGCTGACAAGTTACAGTTACGTGTGTAGACAAATTGCCACTAATCACAACTAAACCTTGCTCATCGGTTTTGCACTGAATTTTTACCGCTATTTCACCTACTTCTTCCTGTACAACACCTCGTAAACGAGCAAGTTTTTCAAGCGGTACAATACCATCGTAAGTTAAACGGTGTTGCGCTGCTTTCCCAGGATGAAGAGTGATGGGAATTTTTACCTTTTGCATAGGGGCTGCATCATATAG
This sequence comes from Pseudoalteromonas sp. CST2, assembly GCF_028599385.1. Classification (NCBI taxonomy): domain Bacteria; kingdom Pseudomonadati; phylum Pseudomonadota; class Gammaproteobacteria; order Alteromonadales; family Pseudoalteromonadaceae; genus Pseudoalteromonas; species Pseudoalteromonas sp. CST2. Next base: position 121,141 of record NZ_JAQREO010000006.1, on the reverse strand, counting down.
ATAGTTAATTGGTTAGTCAAAGCAAAAAAGCATTTTTACATGGTTTTTCACGTGTTTTCATTACGGATCTGATTTATCCTAACTCAAACTAATTTTAATTAGGATAATAATTTATGAAGCACCCGCTTATATTAGCGTCAAGCTCGCCATTTAGGCAGTCTTTATTGCAAAAATTTAATCTGCCATTTAGGACTTTTTCGCCTGATATTGACGAAACCGCCATACCAAATGAAACCCCAGAGCAACTTGTGAAGCGCCTAAGCGAGCGTAAAGCGCGTGCCGCTTGCGATCATTTTGTTAAAGGCCTTGCAATCGGCTCCGACCAAGTGGCCGTATTTGATGGGCAAATACTTGGTAAACCTCATAATAAAGAAAACGCCATAAAGCAGCTTTCTATGTTTAGCGGCCAAACTGTTACGTTTTTAACTGGCCTATGTGTTTACGATATTGCTAACGATAAAGCAAAAACGTTAATAGAGCCTTTTGAAGTAGTATTTAGAACACTCACCAAAGAGCAAATAGAAGCCTACTGCGATGCAGAGCAGCCTTATAACTGTGCTGGGAGTTTTAAAAGTGAAGGATTAGGGATTTGCTTATTTGAAAAATTAAACGGAGACGATCCTAATAGCTTAATAGGCTTGCCTCTTATTAAACTCAGCCAGCTATTGGCTGAGTTTAATCTCGACATACTCGCCGCTCAACCTTAGCCAAGTAGTATGCGTTGCAGCTGCTGGTAATTATTAACGGTTGCAACGGGGCTAAACTCACTTAACTGCGCTGCACTGTGTACGCCCATGGTAACGCCAATTCTATCTATGTTGGCTGTCTGTGCCATGGCCATATCTATTTTGGTATCCCCAATCATGAGTGCTTCGTCGGCATTTATTGCTAATTCAGCTAATAGTTGTTCAAGCATATCGGGAGAAGGTTTAGAGCGTGCTTCATCACTTGTGCGCGTGGCACTAAAATAATGCCCTAACTGAGTTTGCTCTAATAAACGCATTAAACCAGCACGCCCTTTACCGGTGGCAATCGCTAAAATAACCCCTTGTGCTTTTAACGCACTTAGTACATTTTCTACATTATCAAATACAGGGGTGGCAGTCGTATCAACACGGTATTGCTGTTTATAGCCGTTAACTAATGCGGGATGGTGCGCTATATCGTCAGGAAATAGCACCTCAATAGCAAGTTCAAGCGACATACCAATAATATTTTTAATTGCAGTGTCGCTCGGCGGCTCAATATTAAGCGCCAGCGCACTGTGACGAATACAATTAACAATTTTGCTAATTGAGTCCATTACAGTGCCATCCCAATCAAAAATAACCAGTTTATATTTTTTTAAAACAGCGGTGGTCATTACGCTTTAGCATCTCTTAATTTTAAAATACAACTTTTAAGTGCGTTATCAAGCGGCGCCTCTACGCGCATGGTAGTTTCGTTTTTAGGGTGATAAAAGCTTAAATCGTGGGCGTGTAAAAATAAGCGGTTTAAGCCTATTTTGCGCATTGATACATCAAATCCTTGGTCGCCGTATTTATCATCGCATGCAATAGGGTGGCCTTTACACTGTGTATGAACACGAATTTGGTGAGTACGTCCAGTCACAGGTGAGGCTTGCACTAACGAACACTCGTTAAAACGCTCAAGTACTCTAAAGCGAGTATGTGAAGGTTTACCTTCGTTATTGTCTACACGCACTACTCGCTCGCCCGACTTGAGGGTGTTTTTACGCAGCCCTTCGGTCACATTTTTAACCGACGAATCCCACTGCCCTGTTACCAACGCCCAGTAATTTTTTTCCATTGTTTTTTCACGCAGCTGCTCATGCAATGCGGTAAGTACCGAGCGACGCTTTGAAATTAATAAACACCCCGATGTGTCTCTATCAAGCCTGTGTACTAGCTCTAAACTGCGCTCATCTGGGCGTAATACGCGTAGTGCTTCTATTAAACCGTAGCTTAAGCCACTGCCGCCATGTACAGCCATACCCGAGGGCTTATTAATTACAATAAGGTATTTATCTTCAAAGAGTATTGCGTCTTCTAATTGCTTTACTTTATCGAGCTTTTTAGGCACAAACTCTTCGCGCTCTGCTACTTTAATTGGCGGGATACGCACTACATCATCAAGCTGTAACTTGTAAACTGGCTTAATACGCTTTTTATTAACGCGCACCTCGCCTTTGCGTAAAATTTTATAAACAGCGCTTTTAGGCACCCCTTTTAAATGGGTAATAAGAAAGTTATCAATTCGCTGACCTAAATGGTCTTCGTTGATTGTGACAAAAGTTACTTGTAAGCCGGTTTTTTCTGACATTGCCTAATCACTGATTTAAGTAAAATAATTTAGTTGCTAACACGGTTATAATAGTGGGATAATCAGCAGCGCAAATATTTAGTATTTGCAAATAACAACGGTGCTTTTTAACACATTAAAACATTCGTGATGCACATTCTGGGTAGCCGATCATACAGATCCGAGTTAAGTTTTCCAAAGCTTTTATGCCTACTCAGTTAACACGTGCGATCAACCAACAGTAATGCGCGTAATATATTACTGGTTAAGTTTGAACATGAATTTACATTTAATGTAAAAATAAAAGCAATGAACAAATAATTTGCTTGATAGTGACGACGTAAAAACGTTGTTCAGCATTTGCTCACACGTAGTACCGTATAGCAGCTTATTTAGAACTAAAAATCTAGCAAATAAGCGTTTATTAACATTCGGCAGCGAACTTTGCTCGCAAGTACTTAGAAAATACTCATCGTATTTAAGTTACTTAACGAGCCCTACGCGCCTAACATAAACGTACTAAAAAGATTGATATGACAGGCCAACTTCTGGGTAAAACTTGTAAAGAGCGTAAGAGCCGACAGTTTTAGCACCATAAAGAATTTAATAACGTAAGCGTACGTTATTGTTAGCCAGCATTTAAAAAATACTGCATACACATTACAGAGCGTTCCGTTACAGACCCAGTCGTGAGGCTGCACATTCTAAAAAAAGGAACAACTGAACAGGCGAACACGTTTCGTCATGTCAGCGACAAAAAATAAGTAGAGTAACAATATGAAACGTATGCTAATCAATGCAACGCAGCAAGAAGAAATGCGCGTAGCACTGGTTGACGGCCAGCGCCTATATGATTTAGATATAGAAAGCCCAGGTCACGAACAGAAAAAAGCCAATATTTATAAAGGCAAAATCACACGCATTGAACCCTCTTTAGAAGCGGCTTTCGTAGATTACGGCGCCGATCGTCATGGTTTCCTTCCTTTAAAAGAAATTGCCCGTACTTACTTCCCACAAGGTTACACTTTTCATGGACGCCCAAATATTCGCGACGTGATTAAAGAAGGCCAAGAAGTAATTGTACAAGTTGATAAAGAAGAGCGCGGCCAAAAAGGCGCAGCACTTACTACCTTTATCAGCGTAGCGGGTAGCTACTTAGTGCTAATGCCAAACAACCCTCGTGCAGGCGGTATTTCTCGTCGTATTGAAGGCGATGAGCGTACAGACCTTAAAGAAGCACTTAGCCGATTAGAACTTCCTAAAGGTATGGGCTTAATTGTACGTACAGCAGGTGTTGGCAAATCGTTTGAAGAATTAAACTACGATTTAAAAGCACTTTTAGTCCATTGGGATGCAATTCAACAAGCAGCCGACAGTGCTAAAGCACCGTTTTTGATTCACCAAGAAAGCAATGTGATTTTCCGCGCTATTCGCGATTATTTACGTCGTGATATTGGTGAAATATTAATTGATAAACCACGTGTATTTGAAGAAGCTAAAGCGCACATTGAGCGTTTTCGCCCTGACTTTATGAGCCGCGTAAAGCTTTATCAAGGCGACACGCCATTATTTACGCATTACCAAATTGAAAGCCAAATTGAGTCTGCGTTCCAACGTGAAGTACGTTTGCCTTCAGGTGGTTCAATTGTAATTGACCCAACAGAAGCGCTTACCTCTATTGATATCAACTCGTCTAAAGCAACAAAAGGCGGAGATATCGAAGAAACAGCACTGAATACTAACTTAGAAGCGGCTGATGAAATTGCCCGTCAATTACGTCTTCGCGACTTAGGTGGCTTAATTGTTATCGACTTTATCGATATGACTCCACCACGCCATCAGCGTGAAGTAGAAAACCGCTTAAAAGATGCCGCTCGTCCAGATCGTGCGCGTGTACAAATTGGTAAAATTTCGCGCTTTGGTTTACTTGAAATGTCGCGCCAGCGTTTGCGTCCTTCACTAGGTGAAGCAAGCCAAGGCCCATGTCCGCGTTGTAGTGGCCAAGGTACTATTCGTTCTAACGAGTCTATCGCCTTGTCTATTTTGCGTTTAATTGAAGAAGAAGCAATTAAAGACAACACAGCACAAGTAAATGCACAAGTGCCTGTAGCGGTTGCCGCTTATTTATTAAACGAGCAGCGCAGAAGCGTTCATCGTATTGAAAAACATCATAAATGTGATGTGGTTATTATTCCTAATCAACACATGGAAACACCGCACTACGAAGTGATGCGTTTACGTAAAGACGAAACACTAGAAACAGTAAGTTACGAGCAAGTTGTTGCACCTGAGCCAGAATCGTTCGAAATGGCTAAACCAGCAGCTGCGCCTGTTCGTGAAGAGCCGATGCTTAAAGGTGTTGTTATGCCTTCAACGCCAGCGCCACAAGCTAAAGTAGACAAACCAGCAGCGCCTGTTGCTGTACCTAAGGTAGAAGGTGGCCTATTGGCTGCTATTGGTAATTGGTTTAAGTCGTTATTTGCTGGTGAAAGCGAAGAAGAAAAGCAAGCAAAAGAAAAAGCTGAGCAAGAAAAGCAACAGCAAACACGTAATAACAATCGCCGTGGTAACAGTGACAACCGTCGCCGCAATAACAACCAGCGTCGTCGTAATAACTCACGCTCTAAACCTCGTGGTGAACGCCCTGCTGAAGAAGAAGTGAAAACTGAATCTACCGCGAACGAAAGCCAAGAGAAAAACGAGAACCGCAATAAGCGCCGTCGCAATCCTAACTCGCGTAAGCGTAACGATAACCGTAATAACGACAGTCGTACTGCAGACAAAGAGCAAGTTAAAACAGACGTAAAAGCGAATGAAACTGAGGCTAAGCAAAGCACTGAGCCTAAAGAGCAAAAGCCAAAAGTTCGCCGTCAACGTCGTAATGTTCGCAAAAAAGTACGTATCCAAGATGAAAATACCGAGCAAGTAAAAGCATCTGATACTACTGAGCAAGCGCAACAAAGCACTGAAACAGCTAAAGTAGAGCAGCCTAAAGCGCAAGAGCAAGCGCCAGCAGCAAAGCAAACTGCAAATGAGCAAAAGTCAGAGCAAACAAAACCTGCACCTGTGAAAGAGCAAGCGCCTAAGGCACAACCTGAGCAAGAAGAAAAGCCAATAGCTGCAGCGTCAACTGACGAAGCAAACTCTGAAGATGAGCAAGGGCAAACACGTACGCGTTCACGCCGTTCTCCTCGTCACCTTCGTGCTTCGGGCCAGCGTCGCCGTCGTCCTGAACAAGGTGAAGCTACAGAAGAAAAAGCAGATGAAGCTCCGGCATTTGTGCCAGTAGCAGATCAAGCTGCCGCTGAGTATGAGGCAGAGCTAAAAGCAAAAGCTGAACAGCCAACCTCAAACGATGCATCAGAAAATGTTGAGCAAGCGTTAGCTGTAGAAGACTTAGCTAAAGTTGAAGCTGCTCCTAAAGCAGAGCAACCAACAGCCAATGACGATGCAGTACAAACTGTTGATCCTGAAACAGCTGAAGAGCCAGTTGTTGTTACTGAGCAACCAATAACAACATCTGAGCCTGTGAAATCAGAGCCTGAAGTAGCTGAGCAACCAGCAACACCAGAGCCTGTTAAAGCTGAGCCTGAAGTAGCTGAACAACCAGCGAAACCTGAGCCTGTTAAAGCAGAGCCTGAAGTAGCTGAGCAACCAGCAACACCAGAACCTGTTAAAGCAGAGCCTGAAGTAGTTGAGCAACCAGCGAAACCTGAGCCTGTTAAAGCAGAGCCTGAAGTAGCTGAGCAACCAGCGAAACCTGAGCCTGTTAAAGCAGAGCCTGAAGTAGCTGAGCAACCAGCGAAACCTGAGCCTGTTAAAGCAGAGACTGAACTAGCTGAGCAAAAAGATGCCAATGCAAAAACGGTTATTAGCAAAGGGGCTGCAAGCGCACCTATGGCTCAACCGACACCAGTTGCTGATAGCGACGTAAAGCATACATCAGTTGCCATGGCACACGATAAACGTGAGTTAGTTCCTGATAGTGGCTTACGCGCAGGGTCAATTAAACCTGCAGGTCGTGCTAGTTCAGACATGACTAAAACAATGAGCGCTGAGTAAGCCTTAGCCTCATTAAAAAGCCGCGCTATGTAAAATAGCGCGGCTTTTTTGTTTTAATACCTGTCTTGTCCTGAAAGGTATTTTCTCATTTGTTCCTCTTTCGCTTCTCTTTGTGCAATAGATCTTCATGTGTTTTTATTAGTAAAAAATTAAAAAAACCAAAACGCTGATTCTCGCGTGAGCAAGCTTCACGCCTTGTATCTCTCGTTGATAAATGATTAGCTATCATTTATCACATCGAAGTCAGTGAGCTTGCCTTTGCGCCTAGTATTTAATACTGCTCCGTAGATAAAGCCCTGACTTTCTATTCTCACAAACTGAATGGTATCCAAGCACACTTTTATTTAAGTAGATGCTGTATGTACAAGGGGAGTAAGTAGAGATGATGTTTATCGGCATTGATATTAGTAAAGAGAAAATTGATTTATCGTGGTTGAGAGACCAGCTTACAAACAAGATTAAAACAAAAGTCTTTAAAAACAAGCATCAAGACTTTGAGAAAATAGAAAAGTGGCTTTTAAATACAACTAAAAGCGTTGCTAGTGAGCTCGTTATCACCCTCGAACCAACGGGTGTTTATCATGAAGCACTGATGTATTTTTTACATGAGCAAGGCTTTAATATTATTTTAGCGAATACAGGCAAAGCGAAAAAGTATGCTGACGCGTTAAACATAATTCATAAAACAGACAAATCTGATGCAACGATGCTTGCCCACTACGGCTGTGCAAAGCACGCAGTCGTTGATTATTGGCAACCTGAAGCGTTAGAAGTTAGAGAGCTTAAAGCCCTTATCCGTCGTTTAGATGCGCTTGAGAGTAACCGGCAACGAGAAGCTAACCGATTAGAAGCAAGTGAATTCAGCAACGTTTCAGCACGTGTTCGCCAATCGATAAAAGTGACTATCGCATTTTTAGATGACGAAATTAAACAGCTTAAATCTGACATTGATGATCACATAGATAATGAGCCTGGTTTAAAAAGAAACAGGAAACTACTAGAGTCTATACCTGGCATTGGGCATGTATTATCGAGAGAGCTGACATATTTGTTTGCGGCTAAAAAGTTTAATAAAGCCAAAGAAGCTGCAGCTTATTGTGGATTAATCCCACGGCACAATGAATCGGGTAAATTAAAAGGGCGAACAACAATCAGTAAACTTGGGCCAGCCAGAATTCGCTGTAAACTCTACATGGCAGCCATTGTCGCTGGGCAATGGAATAAAAGAATAAAACGACACAAGTTAACATTAATAAATAACGGTAAAACACCGATGCAAGCTGTATGTGCGAATATGAGAAAGCTCATTCATATATGTTTTGGTGTAATAAAAAACCAAGAAGAGTTTAAGCTCCAAGAAAGTTAAGTACGACCTTGAAGCTTAAAATGAGAGATGGTATCTACAACCTAACTTTAGCATCGTGGCTATTTTTACTTGTGGACGCAAAACTTGATGGTGTGACGGGCAAAGCCTGTAATAAAGGATTTATCCTTGAAGAGATTTAGAGGCGCTGCGCTTTAGAGCATTAATAAAACTAAATTAAAGGCAATAAAAAAGCGCGATAAAAATATCGCGCTCTTAAATCGGCTTTTAACTAGATCAAATGAGTTTATTCGCTTTCATTTTCCATAAAGCGCTGTAACTGATCTTTTAAGTTTGGTGGAATGCCTTTAATAAGCAGTGTATCGGTCGCTTCATTGTAAGTTACGCGCTCACCTAAATGTTTACGCTCAAAACTAACACTAACTCCGCCCCCTAAACCCGAAAACTTGACCATACTGGTCACCGTTTTTTTATCGACCGGGAAAGAGTCTTCTAAATCGTAGCTTTGCTCTTTGCAAAAGTTATCAAACGGACTATCGTCACCTTTCGTTAGCGTAGCCGAGAGCTCAGTAACGCTTGCATCTTCACCCGTGGTCACACAATCGTTACAGTAATCAAATACTTGCTTACGTAACTCGTCTTTTTCTGATTTATCGAATGATTGCTCCGATAAATAGTCTTCAACGGCATTAAGCATCACTTGGCTTTGCTGTTTAGGGTCTATGCCCTCTTCACAACCTAAAAAGTCTAAGAAAAAGTCTGCTACTTTTCGCCCTGCTCGCCCTTTAATAAAAGAGATATAGCGATTGTCCTCAGCTTGAGTATCCCACGCGGTTAAATCGATACGTGCAGCTAGTTGCATGCGCGATATATCTAAGTGGCGCGACGCTGCTAAATCAAGCTCAGAGGTCATGCTGTAGTGCTCTTTAATATTGATCATAGCTATTAGCATGTAATCAGTAGCCACATACTGATAATGACAAAATACTAAGTAGCCTGTTTCGCTAAAGGCATATTTATCTAACTCTTCTTTTAAAACAGTGGATGCCTGCTCGGTCATGTGCCAAAAGCCTAACTCGTCATTACGATAGCTTTGCATTGCCGAGGCTACAACACTGTTTTTATCACCACTAAATGCACAGTAACCTTTACCTGGCTTTGAGTTGTATGCATGATGAAGTTGTTCGATAAAAACAGCGACTTTATCGTTTATCACCATTTCATCGTTTCGTAGGTGAATTTGCGTATCGTCGTCTTTTTTGTCTACATAATGAACGACTAATTTTTTAACGTCTGTTGTCATCTTTGTTTTTCACGCCTCTGGTGTTAAAATACGAGAATATAACTCTTTTATTGAACCAACTGATGCCAATCTTATCAAAATACTCTAATGAAGAAGTAGAACAAATCGTCGATCAGCTCATTGATGTGCTAACGCAACACAATGCGCCGGTTGATTTAAGCCTTATGTGTTTAGGAAATTCTATCACGCATATCCTAAAAGAGCATGTACCTGCAGGGAAAAGACAAGCCGTAACTGAGAACTTTGCAAAAGCACTAGCTCAGTCGGTTAAATAAATTATATGAATTTATCGCAGCACAATCAGTTTTCGTCAAAAGCGAGTCAGTTATTAAGTTGGGGCCACTGGTTCACTTTTGCAAATATTGGTTTAGCGCTTTTTATTAGCCTAAGCTTTTTATTTGCAGATTCACCGCCAACTAGCTTTATGGGTATTACCTATATGTTAGTGACGTGGTTAAGCCATACGAGCTTTATCGCTTTTTTAGCATTTGTGCTGACGGTATTTCCTTTAAGCTTAGTGTTTCCCTACCCTCGACATATTCGAGGTATGGCTGCCGTTATTGCTACGCTTGGGGCGTCTATTTTAACGCTTGATGCGTATGTATACGTTAATTTGGGCTATCATTTAAGCTCTTCTGCGCTACCGGAAATCATTTCCTTACTGTGGCATCGTCTAACTAGCTCGCCTGCCCTTACTACATTGTTAGCCGGGGGGATTGTTTTACTCATTTTAGGCTTCCAGTTAGTTGTAAGTAACTATACATGGCAGCACTTAGCGCGTTTAAAACAACTTAAGTTTGCACGTTTTGCCAGCTCGTTTTTAGTATTATGTTTTGCACTTAGCCACAGTATTCACATTTGGGCAGATGCAAATTTAAAGTTTGATATAACGAAGCAAGATAACGTTTTACCGCTGTCGTACCCTACGACCGCTAAAAGTTTATTAGCAAAAAATGATTTGCTCGACATTGAAAGCTATAAACAAGCTCATAATGTAAGAATTAATAACCAAAATATTAATTACCAAATACCTGCGCCAATGCAAAAATGTGAAGGTTACACTGCGCAGCAAGTCGATATTTTTGTATTTGATACCAACGAGCAGTTAAAACGCTTTGTTGCCAAGCATAAAAACCTACATAAAACTGATCAGTTTTTACAGCCAACACACCATGGCGATAGCTTGTTTAGTTTAGTGTATGGCTTACCTTCTTTTTATAAAATGGCTATTTTATCAGAGCAAACCTTGCCCGCGTGGCAAAGTCAGCGCAGAAGCATAGAGCTTGCTGGAATTGAAAAGCTAAACTTTATAAACGATCAAGCGCATTCAAACAGCGCAATTAAAATCATTAAAGGTGAAGATAATCCGTCTCCTCGCAGTGACGACACCCATATTTTTGCGTTTAGCTTAGCTAATAATAGCTCGGAAGTAGTTACATCATCGGTGTTATACAGCTCAGATAAGCGAATAGCCAAGGTAGATGGACTTATTCAACCCAGTGATATTATTGCAACCAGTGTAGGCCAATACTTAAACTGTAAGTCTGTGGTTAAACAAACCATGCTAGGTGAAAACCTGTATAAGAAAAAGACGGACACTGGCGTTAATTACTCTCAAGGCGTAGTTATTGCTTACAAAAAAGATAGAATTACGCTAATAGATTCAGACGGTAACTATAAAAATATATCTGCCGCTGAAGGTTTTTCTATTGAGCAAAGCCTCGATATCCCGTTTTTAGTACAAAGTATTAAAAAGCTAAAAACCTACACACAATAGCCCTATCCCTTAACCTAGCTTGCTATAACACCAAGCTAGGTTATATTTACTAAATCATAGTAAACGCTCAGGGATGAAATTAATGCAAAAACACACACTTTTTTTATGCGCAGTAATGGTATGCCCACTTTCTCTGCATGCGCAAAATGCCACAACTTACTATAAATGCGTGACAAAAAACGGCACTATCTTTTCGCAATTCCCTTGTAACGATAACGCTACCGCCTACACAATTAATACAGTATCGGGAATTAATACTGCACCGGCGCAAGATTACACAAAAGAGCTAAACGCATTAGAGCGCGAACGGATTGTGCTTGACCTGCAAGCAGAGCTGAGAAGTAATACTAATAAATTAGCGATTATAAAACGTAAAAAAGACCGCGCAGAATACAACCAGCAACAGCGCCTCAACCGTATTTTAGATGACGAGGACAAAAAGTTAATTAGCAAAGATATTACCAAGCAATTAAAAATAATAAATAAAGATCATAAAAAGCAAACCACCGAAATTGAAAAGCGCATTAAAAAATTAGAGAAAAAAATAGCCTCCTACCAATAGCATGGCTTTTGCCATCACACTCAATTATGCTTTAAGCTAAAAGTATAAAAACTGAGAATATTTATCTTGGTTTTAAACTTAAAATAACATAACCTTAACAACTATAGAGTTAAAGCTCTAACGTGTATAACACTACAGCACCACTAACATTTATAAATGCTGTACTAAAATCGTTATATACACTTTTTTAAGGAGTGTTTATGCAGCCACGCCATATAGCTGAATTAATTTTAACGGGTTTTAAAAAGCATTATCTGCTGTTTCAAAAAACCACGGCCCAAGCCCCGCTTGCCTTTGCAAAGCGCGATTGGCAGCAAATTAATGAAATTAGTAAACTGCGTATTAGTTACTACGATGACAGAGTAAACGAAACCACTAAAGCATTAAAACAAGCACAGTTAACTGAGCAATTAGATGAGCAGCTTTGGCTTGAAGTAAAAATACTGTACCAACGCTTTTTATGCTTTCACCCTCAAGCTGAACTTGCCGAAACATTTTATAACTCAGTATTTTGCCGTTTGTACCACAGACGCTATTTTCATAACGACTTTATATTTGTACAAGCCACATTAAAAGATGCCCCTGCCATTCCTGTTGAGGCAGAGTACCGCAGCTACTTTCCAGTTATTGATGGTTTAAAGCCCACAATAAAGCGCATTATTGAGCATTTTGATTTTAAAGCCCCGTTTGTAAATTTAGAGCGGGATATACGTTTGCTCGTAAAGGCATTTTACAAACAAGCGCCCGACACTCACCACCAGCCTTGGCAAATGCGCTTTGATATTTTGCACGCGCCTTTTTATCGTAACAAAGCAGCTTACATAGTCGGCCGTGTGGTCTCTCAAAGCGGTGTGCAGCCTTTTATTATTGCGGTACTGCACCATGAAGATAAAGGCTTATACCTCGATGCGCTATTAACCAAATCATCGCAAATGCGGGTGATTTTTGGCTTTGCACGGGCTTATTTTATGGTTGAAACCCATGCGCCCTCAGCCATGGTGCGATTTTTAAATCAACTTATGCCTAATAAAACACTCGCTGAGCTATATAATGCCATTGGGTTTCATAAGCAAGGTAAGACAGAGTTTTACCGTGAATTTTTACATCACTTGTCTCACTCAGGCGATAACTTTATTATAGCGCCAGGCACACCAGGCATGGTGATGATGGTATTTACGCTGCCCTCTTTTGGCTATGTATTTAAAGTCATTAAAGATAAGTTTGGCGAAAGCAAACCGTTTGGCCGCGATACCGTGCTTAAACGCTATCAACTGGTAAAAAGCCATGATCGGGTTGGCCGCATGGCCGACACCATAGAATACTCTAACGTCGTATTTCCTTTGGCACGCTTTAATAGTAATTTACTGGCGCAGCTACATAAAACCATTGGCTCATCTATGGTAATTGAAGGCCCGTGGCTTATTATCAAGCATTTATATATTGAAAGGCGCATGACACCGCTTAATTTATTTTTAGAAAACGCCAGCGAAGAAAGTGCTGCCGATGCAATAGAAGAGTACGGCCAAGCACTTAAAGAAATGATTGCGGTAAATATATTCCCAGGCGATATGCTGCTTAAAAACTTTGGGGTAAGCAAACACAAGCGCATTATTTTTTACGACTACGATGAGGTTCAATACCTAACAGATATGAACTTTAGGGCCTTACCTAAGGCCAAAAGCTATGATGATTACTTAACTGATGAACAAAGTTACTCAGTTGCGCCGCAAGATGTTTTTCCTGAGCAACTTTGTACCTTTGTTATGCCAAACCCAAAGTACAAACAGTTTTTGCTCAGTACACACCCCGAGCTTGTTGATGTTAGTTTTTGGAAGCAAGCTCAGCAAAATATAAAAAAGGGTCATGTTAGTCACATATACCCATACCCGACAGCACAACGCTTTATTCATCACTGGTAAGCGTTAAAGGACACACAATGAACATAAGTAAAATAGATTTAAATTTGCTGGTTTACCTCGACACCCTATTACGTGAGTGTAACGTAACCCGCGCCGCTAACCAGTTAAGTATTACTCAACCAGCTATGAGTAACGGCCTTAAGCGTTTAAGAAACTTGTTTAACGACCCAATTTTGGTACGTACTAGTGAAGGTATGGTCCCCACAGAGCGTGCTATAGAGCTGCAACCGGTTATTCGCGGTATATTAATGACCCTAGAAGAAACCTTGGCACCTAATCGCGAATTTGAAGCCAGCCAAAGTAAACGTGTTTTTAGAATAATGGCCAGTGACTATGCAGCCAGTACATTAGCGCCAAAGCTTTTAAGTAAACTTCATGAAGAAGCGCCCGATACAACCCTAGATATACTTACGCCTAGTGATGTAACGTTTCATGATGTTGAAAATGGTAAAGTGGATATGGCAATTAACCGCTTTGAAAACCTTCCGCAATCTTTTCATCATAAACGCATATGGAAAGACAGCTTTTGCTGCTTAGTAAAAGCCGACAACCCAATTATCGAAAACTTTAGCCTAGACAGCTATTTAAAAGCCCGCCATATATGGGTAAGTAAAACCGGCTTTGGGGTTGGCGTAGGTATGGACCCTAAAGATGTACAAAAGCTAGGTTGGGTAGATGAAGCACTTGCCCATTTTGGTAAACACCGAAATATTGCCACGTTTACCCGTAATTACCACGTAGCCATTCATTTAGCAAAAGAGCAAAATTTAGTGGCGACCTTACCTTCAAAGGCTGCCAATATTTACTTAGATGATGCAGGCCTTAAAATTTTAGAGCCGCCATTTCCTATACCACCTTTTGAACTAGATATGATTTGGAGCCCTTTACTGCATCGCGATGCAAGTCATATTTGGTTACGCCAAAAAGTAGCCGAAGTGGCGGATGAGCTTAAATAACCTTATTACAAAAGCCATGTAAAATTTGCGAGGTTATTTTATTTTAAATAGCCTTGCAGCTTGCTGAATAAAGAAATAATCAATAATTACAATAGTTTAAAAATTAAAATGAAATTGGAATGGCCTTTGCTTTAGTTACTATGAAACTTAAATTCATGTAAAGAGAGGTCATTATGAATACCCATCAAGGAACAGAAGCAACTCATATTACTGACATCATCCAAGTAATGAACAGTGGCATTGATTTTTATCAAAAAGCGCAAGAGAAAGTTGAAGACCCAGCCATTGGCGCATTATTTCAACGCATGATTGACGCACGAAAAGTAAGTGTTGAGCGCTTACAACCTTATGCTGTTAACGAAAAAGGTGAGCGTGAAGACGGCTCTTCTTTTGCTGTAGAAGCACGCAGAGCTTACACAGCCCTACTTACTACGTTTAGTTCTCACAACGATAAAACATACGTTAAAGAGCTTGAAGAGGTAGAAGATAAAACACTTGAAGAAATTAAAGCAGCGATGGATAAACCACAGCCAGCCGACTGTGAAGCAGCCTTAGCGAAAACCTTGCTAACGATGCAAAGCTGCCACACCGAAATGAGCCGTATGCAAAAGCATTAGGTCTCAAAATGGCTTAGTTATGTTGTAACTAAGCCATTTTAAATTTAATTTTCTAAGGTCATAGCTAGAGCCGCGTATTGTCTAAACCAAGTGGGACTAGCTACTGCATGTCTCATAATATTATTAGAACGACTTATAATTGAAGGCTCAAATTTAGATAATTCACGCCAGTCATAAGAAAATGCAATTTGTTCACCTTTTTGACTTATACCTTCGCCAGTTACAAATTGTGGTATAGGTCCTGGGCCAATAGCAATCCGTTCAACGGCAGTTTTTGCTAAGCACTTCATGATATCTAAGTTGTTAAAATACTCTTCTCGCTCTGCAACAACAAAAAAACCGACATCAATATGCCCATGATTAATATCTTCATATCTTTCATGTGATTCTCCACGTCTGTCCCAGTTATAGTTCCAAGTGCAGGTACCATCATTATGGTATTCTAGGTTATCTGTGAAAAAATCTATAATACTCATTATTTTGGGTTTATAAAAATCAGGCCTATCACTCCATTTGTCTAAGTATAACATCGCAGTTGCCATGGTCAGATTATGGTTATGTGCTAAAGGATTACTATACAATCCAGAATCACCATAATTATCATTATAAAGGTTTACATAATAAAAACTCCCTTTGATCGCTGGATTTTTACTTATGCTGTATGAGCTTTTATGACTATCTACAATTTTCTGGGCACTTGATGTATAAAAATCAGCAAAAGTGAAGTAATCTGTTAAATTTTCAGATCTAATAGTATCGACTATACGCATAATACCATTCAAAATCATACCATCTGTTAATACAGTTATACTTGAATCATTAAGTGACCTCTCCCACCCTGGTGCAATTTTATCTCGTTCATTTAAAAAAAGTTTAGGAGCCCGTTTATAACTATTTTTTGGAGAGAAGCTATTTCTATTTCGAGTCATATCCGTATCACTAAGCATTTTATTCGCTAGTTCAATAGCCAAATCCAAATACTCGATCTTATTAGTTACACTGTAAAAATGTAGGTAAGTTCGTAACCAGTAATAGCCATTCCAAGCATACTCATTGCCTGTATTTGATGTCTTGTTAATCATTGGGTTACCTGGATATTTAGTGGATATCATATCCGCTAAATCTGAAATATTATCTACATCAGAGACGTTAGGATTAGGAACTTCTAAACCGCTTATTAAATCAGCAGGTGTAATATTGTGAAATTCAAAAAATGAGTCTTCCTTTGCGGAAATTAACTGTGGCTCACCTGTGGCACTTACCCCAAAATTGCGGCTATTCTCAAAGTTATTCAGATCTATCAACCCTAGGCCCTGAAGAGAACCTTCGGAAAACTTATTAGATCTTCTAAATAGCCAATTAAATGATACATCTGTAGGGTCAATAAAGTCTTTTTTAACTGAAAAACTTTTTAGCCCATCGGAAGCGATTAACTCTCCATTTTTTACAGTAATTTCTAGAAAACGTGTTTGATAGAAGTTTAATTTATTCCAAATACCGGGATACTTATCACCAAGCTTGATTTGTACACTTGACTGATTAAATAATACAAATTCTTTTGTATCAGAGTTAGAAAGTAGATAGGTTTTCTTCGATGGGTCACTAGGAGTTTCACCAAGCCACACTACTATTTTAAACGGGCCCGTAGGTTGCCAAACATCAAAACTAGCAAAACTATTGGCACCATTGAACTTTATAGCAGTATCTGCTGAAACAATATTAATATTAAATGAAAATATTAATAAAAGGGTAAGTAGTAATTTGATCTTCATCATACTCATACGATCTCCAATGAGATGGCATGACGCTTTACTGCATACAATTTATTGTATGAGGCGATCCCGCTATCATAGGCTAAGCCCTTAGACCGGAGATTTTGCGTCTTCACCTTTCAGTGAATTTGCCGAAATTAATGTTAATAAATTTTATTCTGCATGTTCGAAAAACAATCAGAACACGGCGGATTCTAATCCTTTAGTACTCCGTGTCAAGAATAAAAAGCAATAAATCATTAGTAAAAAATCAATATACTTCAAAATTAGTAAGTTATAAAAAAAGGGCCTTACGGCCCTTTGAACTTAAATAACATAAGGGAGTGTTATTTATTAAAAACGGTATTCTGCGCCTACATAGTAATAAGCACCATTAAAGCCAAATGGCGCTGAACGGCGAGAGTATTCAAATACCCCATCGCTGCTTACAATCGTATTGCCATTTGAATCTACAATTGTGCCCGAGCGTGAGTTACCAATGGTGTTTTTATCTGGGTACACGTCAAATAAGTTATTTGCACCAATATTTACAGATAAATCTTCAGTAACGAAGTAATTAACTTTAACGTCAGTTAAAATTTCTGCACCGTAGGTTTGGCGTCCGCCATCTTCTACTGTGTATTCACCAAAGCGGTTGAGTGAAAGGTTTACAGTCCAATCACCACGCTGGTAAAGCGCACTTAAGTTGATGCGATCTTCTGGTTGCCACTCTTCAATAATTGAAATTTCTTGATCAGAGAAAACATCTTCAACAGGTACGGTTTCAAGCCCTGAGCCCGATGGCGTAAATAACGATACCACCTCAGTTTCAGTAAAGTTAGCTGCTAAAGTAAAATCAAGCGTGCCACCTAACCCCTCGGTATTCCAAGTAGCTACAAAATCAATACCCGAAGTTTCGGTATCTGCACCATTTAAGAAAAACTGCCCTGCACCTGCGCCTGAGCTGATTAATGCAGCATCTAGGCTTGAAGAAAGCCCTTTACCTAAACGGTTACTAATTACTATGCGGTCGTCAATATCAATTGAGTAGTAATCCACAGTAACATTAATGTTATCCGTAACGTTGTAGACAATACCTAAGCTGCGGTTTTGCGATTTTTCTTCCTTAAGTTTTGGAATACCTAAACTTTGTGCAAGGGTTGAATCGTTTCTGAATGTACCTACTTCTTCAGCAACTAATGAGCCGTCTTCAGCCACAACAAATTGCGTGCTGATATTGTTAAAATACAATTGCTGCATTGATGGCGCTCTAAAGCCTGAGCTTAATGCACCACGCAGTGACACATCATCAGTAATTGCCCAGTTACCCGCAAGCTTAAAGTTTACCGTGTCGCCAAAGCCTTTGTAATTATCATAACGCAGTGCGCCTGATAAAATGACATCTTCAATTAGGTAGGTTTCTGCATCAAGGTAAAACGAAATTACATCGCGTGACTCATCAACCGATGATGCCGGCGAAGAACCACCAAAACCTTGCGTACCGCCAGAGGCATCTTCAGAGCCTACACCGCCACTTAAACCACTATAAATACTTACCCCATCAAGGGTGTCGTAATCACGATAAGCATATTCGCTGCCCTCTAAAATACGGTATTCATCGGTACGAATTTCTGCACCCATAGCCAATGAGTAGTCATCAAAGTTTTGTGTAAAATCTATATTAATAGTTTGCAGTGATAACTCCATGCCATAGGCATAGGCTTCACGTGGAATAGTACTGCGAATATCAGCGGCACTTAAACCTTGCTCGTAACGTAAAAAGTTAGCGTACGAGGCATTGATTGTGTCACTTGTTGTGTAATCAATGCTGTTTTCACCGTAGGTGTATGATACATCTAAACTTGCATCGTTATCAAAGTCGGTTTTGTAACCAAAGTTGTAAGAAATATCATCAATTGTGGTATTAATTTTAGGTAAAAAGCCTAGCGGGATAGTTGCATCGTTATCTTGCAAAACAGGGTTACCGCCCGCATTTGCATTATGACGGAAAAACGCGGCTGATTCGTTATCGCGCGTTGAATAAGTAATAAAGCCATACAGCTCGCCATCACCTAACTCATACCCTGTATTAACGGTTAAGCCAAATTGTTGTGAGTCGGCATCACCAATACGAAAAGTGTCTCTGTCGGCGGTCAATTCACGCGGATCGCCTGCCAGTAAAGTACCGTCGCTAAGCTCTGTACAGCCATAAAACTGACACGAGCCGTGCAAACCTGCGCGGTTAGTAGGCGAGCGGTCGCGGTAATTAAGTGTTGCATTTAAGTAGCCGCTATCACCTAGGGCAAACCCTTTATTAAAATCAACGTTTACTGTTTCGCCATCACCCTCTGAGTATTGGCCGTAATTAACCGCTGCTTTGCCGCCTTCGCTGCCATCTTTTAGTACAATATTAATTACACCGGCAATTGCATCTGAGCCGTATTGTGCTGCTGCGCCGTCTCGTAAAACTTCTATACGTTTAATAGCTGAGGCTGGAATAGCATTCATATCGGTACCTGCGGTACCACGCCCTACTGAGGTATTGATATGAATAATACTTGCCTGATGGCGGCGCTTACCATTAATAAGCACAAGTGTTTGGTCAGGCCCTAAACCACGCAGTGTTGCAGGTCGTAAGGCATCAGTGCCGTCACTGATTGACGAGCTTGAAAAGTTAAATGAAGGTGCAATAGATTGCAACATACGGCCAACTTCGGTTTGGCCTGTGTTTTCAAGTGCTTCAGCACTTAAAATATCAACGGGTACGGGTAAATCTTCTACTGAGCGCCCTGCTACGCGGCTACCTACAATAGCAATTTTTTCTATTTTCTCTTGTGCAACATCCTCTGCTGCATTCACACCGTGTGAATTTGCTGCAAGCAATGCTGGTAATACAGCTGCACTAACCCCTGAAAGCTTCATCATGTTGTTATCTTTCCTATTGATTTGTTTGAGTTTTATACTCAGTAAACCATTTTGTTCAACAACCGCATCGAGCTCAGTCCCACTTAATAATGCTTGCAGTGCATCTAATTGGGTATAAAAACCATAAACCGAATTTGCTTGGTAATTTTTTGCCAACTCATAAGAAAACACCACGGTTTGCTCTGTTTGTTTAGCAAATTCTATTAAGGCTTTGTCTGCTCGCTGCGCTTGTATATCAAATTGCACCATTTGCCCAGTGGTCTGTGTTGCCCCTTGCACACTCAAGCTAAAAATAGCCGGAGCAAGTACACTTAAACCACTAAATAAATGCGTTTGGTTACTGCGCAATTTATATAAACAGCTGACAAACAAAATTCCTCTATAGTTTTTTATCTTTTTTTTAAACTTTTTTTTACTAATAACATTTAAAGATGCAACTTCACCTAACATTTGTTTGATATGCATAACATTTCTTATGATTTAGTTTGCTGTGTTAGGCTCACCATATGTTCACCTAAACGCTCATGCTCAATTGCAAAGTTAGTCTGTAAACTCTCAAGTAGCCCCTCAACATCGCCAGCTTTAAATACACCCGCCACTTTTATATTGGCAAGCTCATCGCTTGAAAGCTCAAAACGCGTAGAGGTGTAGCGGCTCACTTCATTTAATGCATCGCTTAAATGCTCACCATTAAAAATTAACATGCCATTTTGCCACGCTAAATCACGCTGTACATCATCCACAGAAAGCTGTGTGATAGGTTTAGTAATGCTTTGCTCTATAATTGCTTTTTCACCAGAGATAACAATATTGGCATTGATTTTACGTACTTTTTTAGCGTTATTATCAGCCAGTTGGTAGTCTTTAAAATCGTTGGCACTTACCGCAACACTTGGGTCGGTGATCATCACTTTACCTTCGGTTACAACCAGCTCTAAATCAGAAGAGGTATTGCGTTGTACATTAAATACAGTACCAAGTGCCGTAAAGCTCTTATCGCCAGCCATCACACTAAATGGGCGCGATGCATCTTTTGCTACATTAAAACGCCCTTCACCCTTACTCAGTAATAACTGACGACGCCCTTTGCTATAAGCTACCTCTAATAGGCTATTCGTGTTTAATTGCACTATGGTGCCGTCGGGTAAAACATACGTGGCTTGTTCGCCCACCTTCGTTGTATAAATTTTGGTGTAATTTATTTTAGCCAGCTCTTCGTTGTAGCCGTTTTCAAGGTTAATTAATAAGTAACTACACACCATTAATGCTGCAAATAAGCTCGCGGCAATGGCACTAGAAAACGCCCATCTTTTTTTCTGGGGCTGTTTTACACTTCTATGCGGAAATAAACTGCTTAACTCGTTTAATACGGCCAATTCATCCCATAGCTGCGCAAGTTCGTAGACGGCATCTTGATGGGCGGTACTTTGCATCATCCACAGCTTAAATTGCTCTTTTTCAATTTCGCTTAAGCCCCTATCAATTGCGCTGATCCATTGGCAGGCTTTTTCTAAAATTAAATCTTTTGATGTAAATTGATGAACATTACTCATTTTGCTGCCCTCTCAATTGATAGAGCCGAATTACAAGCAGAATTATGTGCCGCAGATTGGTTATGATTTTGTTCATGTTCTTTCATGTATAACATGGTTTGTAATAAACCTTTGGCAATGTGTTTTTCTACTGTGCTTTCACTTAATTGCATGTGCTGGGCGATTTCTTTTTGGCTCATACCGTACACTTTTTTAAATATAAAACATTTACGGATAGAAGAATTTAGTTGATCCGTTGCTCTGCAAAAAAGTAAAAAACGCTCTTTTGAGGTGTATTCATCCTCAAGTTGTGAGGATTTAAGCAGCGGGGGTAATTCTGCGTCGTGCTCTAACGAGTCATTAAACTTGTTATCCCACTTGGCTATATGATTAAGCGCTAAGTGCTTTGCAGTTTTAAGCATGTAACTGCGTCTAAACTGAATATCTTGTTTTAAATCAGCTTCGTAGCTTTTAATAAAGGTTTCTTGCACAATGTCTTCTACGTCATCGGGCTGTACAATACGCGACACAAAGTGTTTTAACTGCTTAGTGATATCAACAAACGTTGATGTCATATTTACTTTGGTAGTCATCCTTAACATAGGCCTATTGTTATTTTTATTACCGATAGATTACGAGTTTTTGGCATAAAAACAAGCGCAAATGTTAATTTAGCGTTGTTTAGGTGGGTTTTGAGTAAACAGGAGATCAAATGAGTAAATTATTAGATTACATAAGGCTCAGTTTTTTTGCAGCAGGTTTACTATTAGGGGTACAAATACCGGCCTTTGTAAGCGACTTTGGGCACGCTTTAGATGCACATTTAATTGAAGCGAATAACGCATTAGCCCCGTTTAAAAAAGATGCTCAAAACTACTTTAACAACGATTTAAACAAGTTAATTACCCACTATGAAAATATTGGTGATGATATTGTTGGTAAAGGGGCTACCCATATTAAAAGCCTCAATAATCGCCAGCACTCTTTACAAGCGGCAGTTAATAACTTTAACCAATCGCCCTATTTATTTACTTTAACCAGCGACTTTCTCACCATTAAAAAGCAAGTATGGCAACGCTTTGAAGGGCAAATAGTGTTAAAAAAAGACTCCATAATAGCAGCGCTAGTTAGCGCCATTATTATTGCTATTTTTGCTGAGTTTATTGGCTTTGTAACCTTATTCATTATTAAGCGCGGGTATTACCGCTTATTCATAGCTGGCAAATAAAGACTTCATAAACTCATAAAACACCTCGGTTTTACGGGTTGTTAAGCTATTTTGAGGCCGTAAAAACCACACCGGCGCGTCGCTTTGGGCCATTACATTGGGCATCACCTCTACTAAGTTTCCGGCACTTAGCTCATCGTTAATCGCAATTTTAGATTTAATAGCTATGCCATGTCCGGCAAGCGCTGCTTGCGTCATGTTATCGGAATTAGAAATAGTAAAGCGCGTTTTGGCATTAAAGGTGTGTATTTTATTATTTTCATCATACAGCTTTAACTGCCTTTGCCAGGGTAAACACACCCAATAGTGCGTGCTCAGTTCGCTTAGTGTACAAGGCATACCATGCTTTTTTATATAACTTGGCGCTGCACATAAAATACGGGAGTTGTTGACAATTTTGCGAGAAAGCAGGCCAGAATCGGTTAATTGCCCTACTCTAATTGCCACATCTTGTGCATCATCGACCACATTGACAAAATGATCAGTAATTAAAAAGTCGAGCTTTAGTTGCGGGTATTGGGTTTCAAACTCGGTCAACTTAGGCATAACATACTTTGAAAAAACCCACGGTGGCATAGTCACACGTAATAACCCGCTCACCGAAGAGCTTCGTGCGCCAATGCTGTGCTCTGCATCGTGCAAGGCTTCTATAATAGCCCCTACACGATGATAAAATAGCTCACCGGCGGGCGATAACCTCACTCGTCTGCTGTCTCTAAACACTAACACGGTTGAAAGCTCGCGCTCGAGCTTGCTTAGCCTGTGGCTTACTGTTGCCGGCGACAAACGTTGCTCACGCGCAGCTGCAAGCACTCCTTTATTTTCTACGACGGCAATAAATGTTTCTAGGTCACTTAAATTATACATACATTTGGCTAGGCAGTTTTTAGTATTTAATATTTTCGAATGAAGCTTTCAGTTTTGCAATATATATTTAAATAACTAAAACACCCATAATCGCCATACAGTTATATTCGAGATTTAATAATGAGTTTAAAATCACAGATTGATGCCTATAACGTGCAAAAAGAAGCGAAGCTACCTGGCGATGTATTAGCCCTTATGGCGCAGACAAATGAAGAGCTCATTGCTCAGCATATAAAAGATAATGCGCTACAGGTAGGCGCTAAAGTAAGCAATTTCAGCTTAAACAATCATAGCGCTGAGCAAGTTGAGCTCGCTGATTTATTAAATAATGGCCCGGTAATAATTAGCTTTTACCGTGGTAACTGGTGTCCATATTGTAATTTAGAGCTAAAAGCACTTAATGATCACTTACCCGAATTTAAAACGCACAATGCGCAGTTAGTTGCGATATCACCACAATTACCCGACCAGACGTTATCTAGCGCACAAAAAAATGCCCTTGAATTCGATGTGCTTTCAGATATTAATAACAAGGTAGCCGAGCAATTTGGTTTACTGTTTACTTTAGATGAGCGTATTGTGGCGCTTTATAGCCAGTTTGGTATTGATTTTGAAAAGTACTACGGCAATAAAAGTTATACATTACCTTTACCAGCAACCTATGTAATTAACCAAAAAGGCATAATTACGTATGCCTTTTTAAACGAAGACTATACCCTACGCGCAGAGCCTACTGATATATTGGCAGCCCTTGAATCGGAGCAACACTAATGTCTATTTTAAAATCGTTAAAAACCCTTACCCTATCACTTCTTGTTGGTACTAGCCTTGCCTCTGGCTACGCTATGGCTGAGGA
Source organism: Pseudoalteromonas sp. CST2 (assembly GCF_028599385.1). NCBI lineage: Bacteria > Pseudomonadati > Pseudomonadota > Gammaproteobacteria > Alteromonadales > Pseudoalteromonadaceae > Pseudoalteromonas > Pseudoalteromonas sp. CST2. The sequence continues at coordinate 97,161 of NZ_JAQREO010000006.1, read as the reverse complement.
GCCACAAGCGCAAGTAAAACCTAAAGTACTTATTTTTGATGTAAACGAAACCTTGTTAGATTTAACCTCCATGCGCGCCTCTATAGGCAAAACGCTTGGCGGGCGTGAGGATTTATTACCACTTTGGTTTTCGACCATGTTGCATCATTCACTCGTTGATACTGTAAGTGGTAATTACCACGATTTTGGTCAAATTGGCGTTGCATCGCTGCGCATGGTTGCCAAAAATAACAACATAGCCATTACTAATGAACAAGCAAAAACAGCCATTGTCACCCCGCTTTTAACCCTACCTCCTCACAAAGATGTGAAAGAAGGACTGGCAAAACTCAAAGCACAGGGCTATAAGTTAGTAAGTCTGACAAATTCTTCAAACAAAGGCGTTAAAGCCCAGTTTGAGAGCGCTGGATTAATGTCGTTCTTTGATGCGCGTTACAGCATTGAAGATATTAAAATTTATAAACCAGACTTACGTGCCTATGAGTGGGTGTTAACAAAATTAAATGTAAAAGCAAATGAAGCAATGATGGTAGCGGCGCACGGTTGGGATGTAGCAGGTGCTAAAGAAGCCGGGTTACAAACAACCTTTATCGCCCGCCCAGGTAAAACACTTTACCCACTGGCAAAAAAACCAGACCACGTTGTGAAAGATTTACATGAATTAGCCGCTCTACTTAAATAAGCACTCCCAGCGCTAATTAATCAATACCCAAGCGGCCGATGTTAGGATGACATTGGCCGCTTTTTTATTAGGGCGTGTTGATTTTTAATAGTTGAATTTGCAGCAGTGTGGTTGGTTTTTAGGCAAGGCAGAGCCTATGAAGTGTAGTTATTTTACATAAATAGGCGAAACGCAGTAGCAGTTATCATGTCCACTAGGTTACAAACCTCGCGCCGCAATTTAAACGCCCCTAGATTGAACAAATTTCAATCCGCAAAGTTCAACACACCCTAATTAACATTCTTAAAAACTGGCTTATAAACAAACCATTTAGCATTTTTATCTGCTAGCAATTTACTCCCCACAACGCTACTATTTAATGAATACGCAGTGGAGATAATTATGAACAGTCAAAGATTAAGCGAATTTGAAGAATACTTTCAAATAAACGAAAGCATTCGAGTAAACTTATTTGCTGTAGAAAATCAGTTAGTGCCGCAATCTCAACTCGCGCTTGAAGACGACATACCTCCTCTATTTAAGCTAGCTAACGAAGTCAGTGAGCTTGAACAGGCCTCTTTAAGACCCCTTAGAAACTTAGGCGATTTAGCACAAGAGCTGGCGGCTTTTTTACAAGCACAGTCGCGTAAAATTGATTTAATAATGAGCCACATTTTAGCATCAGAGCAAGCGCAAGATAACGCCATCCAGTGCGATAGCTACGGCGGAGGCGGCATTCGCTTTACTTCGCCTGATGTATACGCAATAGGCCAAGCATTTAGAACAAAGCTATTTTTGCACCACGAAGCCTCAGCCGTTTACTGTTATACAGAAGTTGTGGCCGTTGAAAAACAAGACAGCGAACACTACCAATACACATTACTGTTTACTGCAATAAGAACCACAGACCAAGAATTAGTTGTCAGAGCCAGCTTACATGCACAAACACGCCAGCTAAAAAAACGCCAAGAACTCGAGCAAATTGACGATGATTCTAGCGGCGATAAATAGCTGACATATGCATGTAAAATGCTAAACTAGCGCCACCGTAATTTGTATCAAAACTTCATGAACTTTAGACTTTTACCTGAATGGGCTGAGCAAGACGCCGTTATGCTTACTTGGCCCCATACACAGACCGACTGGGCTGATACGCTTGAACGCGTAGAGCCTGTTTATGTTGAGCTTGCAACACATATCACAGCCGTGCAGCAGCTTGTTATTGTTGCCCATAACACGGCGCTTAAAAGCCACATTACTGCCTTGCTAACAAAAGCGAATATAAACTTAAGCCACGTGCACTTTGTTGTTACACCAACAAACGATACCTGGGCACGCGATCACGGCCCTATTACCTGCGCAAATATTAACGACGCTCGCCAACTTAAAATTTACGACTTTATCTTTAATGGCTGGGGTAATAAATTCGAAAGTGCCCTCGATAATAAAATTAACGCAGTACTGGTAAACCAGCTAAGTAATCCAAACACTGATTACCAAGCCCTGAATGTGGTACTTGAAGGTGGCGGCATTGAAATTAACGAACACGGTGTGTTGCTTACAACCAGCGAATGTTTACTGAATAAAAATCGCAACCCCGATTTATCATCAGGCGATATTGAGTCAATTTTAACAACACATTTAGGCGCAACTGACTTTTTATGGGTAGATCATGGCTACTTAGCCGGTGACGATACCGACAGCCATATCGACACTCTGGTACGTTTTGCCCCCAATAATACACTTGTGTATGTTAAGTGCGATGCTAAAGAAGATGAGCACTTTAACGCATTAGATGCGATGGAAAAGCAGCTGCAAAGCTTTAAAACGCAAAATAATACCCCATATACGTTAATTGATTTGCCGTGGCCAAAACCAGTGTTTGATGATGACAACACCCGTTTACCTGCAACGTACGCAAACTACTTGATTATCAATAATACGGTTTTAGTCCCGACGTATAACGATGACAACGACGCACTGGCGCTAGCGCAAGTTCAAAAAGCATACCCAGCGCACACTATTATTGGCGTTAATTGCCTACCTATTATTGAACAATTTGGTAGTTTACATTGCATTACCATGCAATTACCTCGTGGATTTTTAGCTGGAGCAGCACAATGACAAGCCCTGCAAAATTAACCGTTGCCTTAGTGCAACAAACTAGCAGTGATAACGCCTGCCAAAATATGGCAAAGACGATTGCTGGCATTCGTGATGCTGCTAAGCAAGGCGCACAGCTTGTGGTATTACAAGAGCTGCATCGTAGTCTGTATTTTTGCCAAACAGAAGATGTGGATGTATTTGACTTAGCCGAAACAATTCCGGGCCCAAGCACAAATACACTGGGCGAGCTTGCTAAAGAGCTAGGCATCGTTATTGTGGCTTCACTGTTTGAAAAACGTGCCACTGGGCTTTATCACAATACCGCGGTGGTACTTGAAAAAGACGGCACCATTGCGGGTAAATACCGTAAAATGCACATTCCTGATGACCCTGGCTTTTACGAAAAATTTTACTTTACCCCAGGCGATTTAGGCTTTGAGCCAATTCAAACCTCAGTAGGTAAATTAGGTGTTTTAGTATGCTGGGATCAATGGTTCCCTGAAGCGGCCCGTTTAATGGCCATGGCTGGCGCAGAGGTATTAATTTACCCAACAGCAATAGGCTGGGACCCACGTGATGATAACGCAGAGCAAACACGCCAAAAAGACGCATGGGTAATAAGCCAGCGTGCGCATGCGGTTGCGAACGGCGTACCCGTTATTAGCTGTAACCGTGTAGGGCACGAAAACGACCCTAGCGGACAAAGCGAAGGTATACAATTTTGGGGTAACTCGTTTATTGCAGGCCCTCAAGGCGAAATGCTCTCAGAGGCGAACAATACTGATGAGCAAATTTTAGTAGTAGAACTTGATCAAAAAGCCTCTGAAAACGTAAGACGTATATGGCCGTACTTACGCGACCGCAGAATTGATCACTATCAAGACTTAACAAAAATTTACCGAGACTAAATAACTGCATGGCGTTTGTGAGCAAACGCCAACTAAAAAATGGAGCACTAAATGGCGTTTGAGCAATGGGCAGCCTTGCCGTGGGTAAAATCTCAAAAAGATAAAATTCAATGGGGGCAGCTAACTGGCAGTGCACTAAGTATAGCCATTGCAGAAGGTGTAAAACAGCAAAACGATTTAGTGCTTATTGTTACGCCAGATACGCCAAGCGCATTGCGACTTGAAACCGAGCTCGAATACTTATTGCCAGATAACCCGGTAATGGTATTTCCTGATTGGGAAACCTTGCCGTATGACCATTTTTCTCCGCACCAAGATATTATTTCAGCGCGCTTAGCCACTTTAAACACTTTAAAAAACGAGCAGCAAAGCGTACTTATAGTGCCTGTATCTACGTTAATGCTACGTACTGCGCCTGCTTCGTTTATTTATGGCTCTACCCTTAATTTTAAAGTAGGCGATAAACTCGACACCCATAACCTGCGCAGTAATTTAGAACAAGCAGGGTATTTAAACGTACAACAGGTAATGGAGCACGGCGAATACGCAATTCGTGGATCTATTGTTGATTTGTACCCAATGGGCAGTGTGCACCCATTTAGGCTCGACTTTTTTGACGATGAACTCGACTCTATTCGTTTATTTGACGTAGAAACCCAGCGCTCAGATGAAAAAGTAGAGAAAATTGAGTTACTTCCCGCGCATGAATTTCCAACCAACGAAGCAGACGTTGAGCGTTTTAGAATAAATTATCGCGACAAATTTGGGGCCAGCTCAGAGCAAGACTCTGTTTACATGCAAGTAAGCAAAGGTACTTGGCCTGCCGGTATTGAATACTACATGCCGCTGTTTTTTGAAAAGCTTGCCACCATTTTTGATTACTTGCCAAACACCACTACGGTTATGCAACTAGGTGATTTAGAACACGCCGCAGATACCTTTTGGCACGATGTAAACGTACGCTACGAAAACCGAAAAGTAGATCCCCTGCGTCCACTACTGGCGCCCAGCGAGTTGTATCAACCTATTAATGAGTTGTTTTCTAATTTAGGTGAATTTGCACGAATACGCTTATCGCAAGCTAAATTACCCACTAAAGCAGGCAATAAAAACTTAAATGTGAGCGAGCTGCCCGCAGTAAGAATCGATCATAAACAACACGAACCCTACGGCGCATTTATTAACTATGTGGCAGAACAAAAAAAGAAAAAAAGCCGTATTTTATTAAGTGTTGAGTCTGATGGTCGCCGTGAGTCTTTATTAAGCGTGCTTAAGCCAAGCGGCTTAAAGTTTAAAGAATTTGAAAGCTTACAGCAATTTACACAAAGCCAAAGTGATGTTGGCTTAATTGTAAGCCCTCTTGAGCAAAGTGTTGTACTGGGCACAAAACCTAGCCTTTCTATTATTACCGAGCAAGAGCTGTTAGGTATTAAGGTGTCGCAACGCAGGCGCCGTAAACATAAATACGAAGCAAGCCAAGATGCGCTAATTCGCAACTTAGCCGAGCTTAAAGAGGGCCAGCCAATTGTGCACCTTGATCACGGTGTTGGTCGCTATCAAGGCCTGCAAACAATTGACGCGGCAGGGGTAATCACTGAGTTTGTTACCATTACCTATGCCAGTGAAGCAAAACTGTATGTGCCGGTATCGGCACTGCATATGCTAAGCCGTTATTCGGGCGGTGAAGAAGCAAGCGCCCCGCTTCATAAACTTGGCTCAGATGCCTGGGAGAAAGCCAAAAAACGGGCCGCCGAAAAAGTACGTGATGTAGCCGCGGAGCTGTTAGATATTTACGCACAGCGCCAAGCAAAACCAGGTAATAAATTTGCACTCGATGGGCAAAGCTATCGCCAATTTAGCGACAGCTTTCCATTTGAAGAAACCGACGATCAGCGTAATGCTATTGAAGCCGTACTTGGTGATATGCAATCAAGACTTGCTATGGACCGTTTAGTGTGTGGTGATGTAGGCTTTGGTAAAACAGAAGTGGCTATGCGTGCCGCGTTTGTAGCGGTTAACGATAACAAACAAGTAGCCGTGTTAGTACCAACCACCCTGCTGGCTCAGCAACATTACGAAAACTTTAAAGACCGCTTTGCCGATTTCCCTATCGAAGTGGGAGTGTTGTCGCGCTTTAATTCAACTAAAGAGCAAAAAGATACGCTTGAAAAAATGGCCGACGGTAAACTTGATATCGTTATTGGAACGCATAAGTTAATTCAGCAAGATATTAAATTTAACGACTTAGGTTTACTCATTGTTGATGAAGAGCACCGCTTTGGTGTGCGCCAAAAAGAAAAAATAAAGTCATTACGTGCTGATGTAGATATATTAACGCTTACTGCAACGCCTATTCCGCGTACTTTAAATATGGCGATGAGCGGCATGCGTGATTTATCAATTATTGCCACCCCACCTGCTAAGCGTTTAGCAGTTAAAACCTTTGTACGCCAACGCGACAGCGACTTAATACGCGAAGCCATACTGCGTGAAATTAAACGCGGCGGCCAAGTGTACTTTTTGCATAACAATGTTGAGACTATTGAGCGAGTCTCGCAAGAGATCAGCGAATGGGTGCCAGAGGCTAGTGTCACCTCTGCTCATGGGCAAATGCGCGAGCAAGAGCTTGAGCAAATAATGACAGACTTTTATCATCAAAAATACAATGTACTGGTATGTACCACCATTATCGAAACCGGTATTGATGTGCCTACTGCTAATACTATTATTATGGACAGAGCCGATAAACTTGGCCTTGCGCAATTACACCAATTACGCGGTCGTGTTGGGCGAAGCCACCACCAAGCGTATGCTTATTTATTAACCGGCGATGCTAAAGCACTTTCTAAAGATGCCTCCAAACGCTTACAAGCAATTGAGTCGTTGGAAGATTTAGGCGCAGGTTTTGCCCTTGCTACACATGATTTAGAAATACGTGGTGCGGGTGAGCTATTAGGCGACGATCAATCAGGGCAAATGCAAACTATTGGCTTTAGCTTGTATATGGAAATGCTAGAGCAAGCGGTTAATGCCCTTAAAAATGGTAAAGAGCCAACGCTTGAAAACCTGCTTCAGCAGCAAACTGAAGTTGATTTAAAACTCCCTGCCTTACTACCTGATGATTACATACACGATGTTAATGCGCGTTTAGGTATGTACAAGCGCATTGCAAGTTGTGCTAACCTTGCCGATATGGACGAATTACAAGTAGAGCTAATAGACCGCTTTGGTTTATTACCTGATGCCACTAAAAACCTATTTAGTATGCAGCAACTAAAAATGCGTGCTAGCGATTTAGGAATTACAAAAATAGAGGCAAACCCTAAAGGGGGCTACTTTGAATTTAGCCAAAATACGAAGGTTAATCCTAGCTTCATCATAGGCTTGATACAAAGTGCACCCCATGTGTACAAAATGGATGGCGCAAATAAATTGCGCTTTGCGATTAATGAGGTAAACCCTCGTGAACGCTTAAAAATGGTCACTGCAATGATTGCAGATTTCGAAAAAAAGGTTAGCCATTAATGTTGCTAAAAAAATCGCTTATCGTGTTATGTTGCTTATTTAGCAGCACCGCATTTGCAGAACGTTGGTTTGAAGTAGAAGTGCTGGTATTTAAACAGCGCCCTGCCCCCTATTTACAAGAAGACTTTAGCTTAAAGCACGAGCCCATTAAGGCGAAAAATACGTTAGAGTTACTCACTCCTTTATACACAGAGCAAGCTATGCAGGCATGTATAGATGGCGATAGTCGCTTTCAAAAACGCTCGTTTACCGATTCTTTAGTTAATGCCAACCCACAATCGGGTGTGTGTGATAACAGTATCGACTTTATGAAAAGTTACGACGAGTTGCCCGTTACGCCATTAGCACCGGCACAAGATACGATGGATGAGCCCTATTTACTCGCACCTGAGCAATTACAATTTACTGCCCAGCGCCGCGCTTTAGACAGAAAAGGTTTAGCCCCGCTACTGCATACTGGCTGGCGCTTTGAAGGGGCAAGTAAATCGCGTGCGCCAAGCGTACATTTAATTTCTGGTGATCATATAAAACGCGACGTTAACACTACGCCTAATTATTCAAATCCCGACTTTATTAGCTTAGTACAAAGTAAGCCACAGCTATTTGATACCTCAGAGCAGCCCCTAAGCTATTGGGAGCTAGATGGTTTATTTAAAATACATTTACGCCACTACCTTTACATAACCGCTGATTTTGACGTAAACGAAAAACTACCTAATGGGGATATAGAATCGGCCCGCTTTTCACAATTTAAACGTGTAATTAGTGGTGAAATCCATTATTTTGATCATCCTCGTATGGGCATGATTGTACAAATACGAAAGTATAAACACTAAATCAATAGGACATAACAATGAAAAAACTCCTGATCATCGCAGCAACGCTAAGCCTGGCAGCTTGTTCAAAAGTAAGCCTAGAAAACTACGAAAAAATTGAAGTTGGCATGGATAAAGCCGAAGTAGAAGCTATTTTAGGCTCTGCTGATAACTGCGTAGAAAAAACCCTACATACTAATTGTGTATGGGGTGATGAGTCTAAAAACATTGAAATAACACTCGTTTCAGACAAGGTAACTATTTATTCTAAGCACGGTATTACACAGTAATACTACGTTAAATTAGGTAAATTTACATGACACTAAGGGATAGCCGTTGCTACCCCTTTTTTATTTTCTATTTTTTAGAGTAAATAAGTTCAATATTAACTATTTTACTGCGATTGAGGGTTATTTTGTAACGCTGGTATAAAGTTCTTTCCTCGTCTTTTAGTACCATCACCAAATTTAACTGGTAGCGCCTTTCAACCGCTTGCTTTGATATTTTATTACCATCTAAATGATACAGCTTGCCCTCGCCGCGTTTTAAATACCGTGCAAAGGGCGCCAAATTAAAGCGCATACTTTGCTGTAGAGTATCGTAACCTGGTAAAAACTCTTTAGCAGAAACACGTGTTTCACTGGCAAAATGCAGCCACTGCGCGGCTAGCTTGTTTTGCTGACGCCTTTTTGAAAATATTGTTTTTACTTCACTAGGGATTTTTTTAAAACGCATATACTCAAGCCACACAAACTGACTTGCAACGCGGTCTTTAGTGATGCTGTTTTTAAATACAAACCGCCATTTAGGACGCCCGCGAACAATAGCGCGCCAAATTACCCGCGTAATGTCTTCTTTAAATATTTCTCGCAAGCCGTAAATAACCCCTAATATTAAAATAAGGGTAGCGGTCACTTCGGTAAAGGTTGAGCGTGCGTTAAGTATAACCACCATTACAAATGCCATAATGACAGCTGTAACCGTGCCTTTTACTAAACGCTTTAGGTAACTATTTAAATAACGCGTATTGCGATGCAAAATAACGCCGTGCTCTATTAGGCGCTGCAGTAAACGCATTTTATTTGTAATGCGGTTACCATCTTGCAACGTGGTTTCTGAGTTGTAATTTTGCTCAAACCGGTATGTATTTTCGTTTTTACAAAATTGCAGTAAGTCGTTGCGCTCTTTCGCAAAGTCACTGCTGCGCGGGCCTTCATCTAATAGCTTTAAAAACGACTGCTCAACATGCCAACTTAAATAGTTATCGGCATTGGTGTAAAACGGCACCAGCTTTTCATCATCGGGGGTATATCTGCGCAGCTTTTTTAGCAGCCCTTCACTTTGCTCAAACAGCTCTTGTGCACGGGCATAAAAAGCATCCACTTCTTGAATCTTTAATGCATCTTTAATATCAGCGTCGAGCGCTAAACGCACCTGATAACAGTACAAATTAAGGTTTTGGCGGTAATCTTGTTGCTCACCTTTGTTTTTACTAACAAAGCGGCTACGCACTAAGGGTAAGTGTATGTTTTTAGCGTTATAAGCTAAGTGCGATTTAAAGTGGTTATTAAAATAAGACTCTTCACTGAGGGTTTGCACGTTTATACCCATTTCATTGGGTATAGAAAAATACAGGTCGATACGCTGCTCAGAGCGAGGGGATAACTCTGGTTCTATGACAAAAGATAAATTTTCGTCTTGTTTTATCAAACAACTCTCCTTTTATTGAGTGTATAAGTGTACTGGTCTCCTTAATTTTGTTCAATAAAAAAGGCCCAGTAAACACTGAGCCTTAATACGATTAATGTGCTAATTAAAACTTAACGTTTACACCAGCAAATACACGGCGACCTAGTACATCGTATGTGTACGGGTCAGTGTTAGAATCGTTGTTACCTGTGTAGTAAGGAGGTTGCTTATCAAATAAGTTGTTAACACCTGCTGTTACTGACACAGTCTCGTTAAAGATGTAAGCACCGCTTATGTCATGGTATACAACTGAAGGCGTTGTAGGCGCATAACATGATGACTCATCACCTTGACAGCTGTAGCTATCCATTCCTGCAATGTAGCGTGCTTTGTAGTTTGCGTTCCAAGCGTCGCCTTTCACAGTTAGTTCAAAGTTAGCTTTAACATCTGCATAACCACCGATACCAGAAGTAATTAAACCAGCGTAATCAATGCTTGATTCAACAACATCTACTAGGTACTCGTCTAGGTAAGTAACATCTAGTGATGTATTCCACGCAAGACCAGCTGCATCAAATGTGTAGTTTAAGTTTAAGTCGTAACCTTTAGTTTGCTCGTAACCTACGTTTTGTAGTTGGTTATTAAAAGCAATACGGCCAGTGCTTTGGTTAAACGATACCGCAGCAGAGCTACATAACGCAGTACTTTGGTTAGCTAATGAACCATCTGTTGCTAAACAAGAGTCAACAATGTATTGGTTGTTAACAGTAGCAATTGCGTTTTCAATTTCAATGTCGTAGTAATCTAACGTCATTGAGAAACCTTCAAACCACTCTGGCTCGTACACAATACCCGCAGTTAGCGTATCAGCTTCTTCTGGCGTTAATTGGTCATTACCACCAACAGTTACTTCTGCTTGGTCTTGTGCACCAGGGAAGCTAACTTGTTCAAACGAAGGTGAATTACCTGAGTATAGCTCAGCTACTGTAGGCGCACGGAATGCTGTAGAGCGAACACCACGTAGCATTACTTCGTCGTTTACACGCCAAGTTAAACCAAGTTTCCATGTTTCGTCAGAACCAAAAGTACTGTAATCGAAAGCACGGATTGCAGTGCTTAGTTCAACGTTTTGCGCTAAGAACGCATCGCTAACTAAAGGAATTGCAAGCTCTAAGTACGCTTCGTTTACGTCAAAACGACCGCTTGTAGGCTCAACACGTGGGTCGTTTGCAAGACCTTGTGATGTGATTGAATCTGGGATGTACCATGCTTTTTCTTCACGGCGCTCAACACCAGCAGCAAACCCTACGTAACCTGCAGGAAGTTCCATTACTTCACCAGCTAATGATGCAGTGAACATTAGTAATTGGCTACCACCTGAGTTTTGCTCAGTGTAAACGTAATCGCTTAAGTTCTCAGCAGACCAAGAAGATTGCATAAGTGGGTTAAAGTCACCCGCTTCGATTGCATCTTGGATAGAGCCCATGTTGTGAAGGTTGCTTAAACGGTCAACTGAATCGTTACGACCAAAAATTACAGACACATCCCAATCGTAGCCACTGTCAAGGTAACCTGCCGCACCTACTACAGTACGCACAGTGTCAACAACTTGTGAGAAATCACGAGTACCTGTGTCTGTCATACGACGACCGTAAGAAACTTCATCACCGTAGTTAATATTGTGGCTTGTTAGTGAATCGCCCATTTCTTCAGTGTAATCAAAGTCAAACCATACTGGCTGTGGTGCCATTTGTTGCTCTGACCAACGCTTAGAGTATGTAAATTCTGAGTATAAACGCGTGTCATCTGTTAAATCGAAGCTACCGATACCTGTAAGGTTTAAACGACGCATAGGCGTGTATAGGTAGCTGTCTGATGAGTAGTTGTACGCATCATCAGAACCAAAGTCATGCCAACCGTTGTCTGCTTGACCTTGTAGTGATTCATCACCTGACCATACGTGGCCATTTGGCGTGTATGAAGAACCAGAACAGTAAGGTGCACTGCCGTCGCCATCTTCTGTTAATGGACAATCAGAGAAGCTACGATCTGCTTGAGATGCGTCACCACGGTCAGTGTACTGAAGACCGATTACAACGTTACCACGACCAAAGCTACCACCCATAGTGATATCGAAAGACGTTTCATCAGCATCACCTTCTGTAGTGATTGCAGATTTAACATTTAAGTCTAAACCTTCAAAGTCATCTTTTAAGATGATGTTTACAACACCTGCTACCGCATCAGTACCGTATACTGCAGATGCACCATCTTTAAGTACTTCAATGTGCTTGATCATTGAAACAGGAATAGTGTTTAAATCAACAGTAGAGGCAGCACCTGTGCCTGAGTTGATCATACGGCGGCCATTTACAAGTACTAGTGTACGTTGTGAACCTAAACCACGTAAATCGATAGAAGCATTACCACCAGAACCATTATTGATACCTGGGTTGGTCATTGCACCACCAGTAGCAGTCATTTTTTGTAATACGGCATCAACCGAAACTGCGCCGGTTGCAGCAATGTCATCTGCACCGATTAAAGTAACTGGGCTAGCGGTTTCCATATCTGCGCGCTTAATGCGAGAACCCGTTACTTGAATTTTTTCAATAGCGTTTGCGCCATCTTCGGCCGCTACTACTTGCATACTTGAGAACATTGGGATTGCTGCGATTACAGCTAAACCAAGAGTTGATTTTTTCATGAATAAACCCTACTTGTTGGAAATTTACCTTGATTGGTAATGCTCACTTTTTATAAGAATTGTGAGTCAGGGGGGCAACTTAGGCTCAGTTAACTGAACAAAAACTTAATGAAAGATCATTATATATACAACACCAAAAAAGAATAACCAAAAGAGGTACAAAGGTTATAACTTGTTGCAGTGTTAATAAAAAAAAACAATTAAAAATCATGCAAATAGAACCAACATAAAGCAATTAAAACACACCTGAAATCAAAGTTATGCAGATTGTAATCAAATGTAATCAATGGATAAATATACCCTTTTTAGAAAAATTAACATATTAATCACAGCGCATTAGTAAAACCGTAAAGCTGTAATAAAATTAATAACCATAAATATGCAGATTTACCGCTTAAGTAGTCTTATTAAGCTATTTATTTAGTCTTTTTGGTAATATTTTTTGTTCAGCGAGACTTCAACGTTTGCTCGGATCGGGAGGAGTTATTTGATTTAGCAAATCATTAGAGGGTCTTAATTTGAGGGCGTTTAACTTTATTAAAATAGTTATCATGAAACTAAGCAGGATCTACTTTTACATGCTCGGTAATGCAAGCAATACGCTTTTACTATAAACAAGTAAAATACACCCTATTGGCATAAGGCAATTCACTCTATAACAAGAACGAGTAAGCACACCAACATAAAACAGATGAGAATGAAAAAAAAGGTTACAGCATACAAGGCAGCAAAGAGGTTTAAATGTGTTAGTGCTTTAAATACAATTTTATACACTTGCTATTGCAGCGCTACATATATAAGACGTACCGCTAAATAGTAATGCCTTATTATAGGAATAGCTTATTATAGTAATACCTAATTAATAGCTGACTTTTGTTATGCGCCAGCTAAAAAAATGATTGGCATGAAAAGGTTTCTTAATACGTTACGTAAAAATTATAAAAGTGAGTGATTTGCTCACCAGTTTGAACATTGCTTAAATTAAGCACCAGTTGCCACAGCATATTTTTCTCAGAGCATATGCCCACCATAGTGTCACTTTTATAAATAGTTGCTTCTTTAGTGAACTTTTGCGGAATAAAACCCATATACATGGTTATACTTTCAAGCTTAGCGTTATCTATTTTTAGGTGGGCGGGTAAATCAAGGTAAATACTAAAGGGGGTTTCGGGGGTAATATTTTTATCACTTAACCATACTTTAACACCGGTATTATAAATACAGCGCTGATTCGTGTCGCAATTTGTTTTTAACAGTGCTTTTTGATCTTTTTGGTTGGCATTGTCACAGCCTGTTAATACAAAAAACAGCATTAAAAACAAAGATAATCTATATATATGCATAACAAATCCGCGCTAAATAAAAACAAATCTTAATTAGCATGCTTTGAAATAACAATAGCCAGTGTGATGTTTGGTTAATATAGGTACAATCTGTATCAAAAAATAAACAACAAACTCACAAACTTTGATTGATGTCATAATTTTATGTAATTGACCTATCTTTTTTAGGCCAAAAAATTTATCATTTCACCCGCAAAAAATAAGGGTTTCTCGAGTTTGTTTTCTGAAGCATTCAGGCTTTGAACGTTTTAGGTAATACGCTTGGGGAAAATAGTAGGCCCCACTTTAAACGGTGGGTAATTCATTTCTAAACGCATTTATTGCAGCGGAAGCCAGAAAATGAGCCAAACAGTAGCATCACAAACTGAGTATAACTATAAAGTTGTACGCCAATTCGCTATTATGACAGTGATTTGGGGCATCGTTGGCATGAGTATTGGGGTTCTGATTGCTGCCCAATTAGCTTGGCCAGCACTTAACTTTGATACACCATGGTTAACATACTCTCGACTACGTCCGTTACACACGAACGCAGTAATTTTCGCATTTGGTACCAGTGCACTTTTTGCGACGTCTTATTACGTCGTTCAACGTACTTGTCAAACGCGCCTTTTCTCAGACAAACTCGCCGCTTTCTCTTTTTGGGGTTGGCAGCTTGTTATTGTATTAGCCGTAATTACATTACCACTGGGTATTACTAGCTCTAAAGAATATGCAGAGCTTGAGTGGCCAATCGATATTTTAATCGCGGTAGTATGGATAGTTTACGCAGTGGTATTTTTTGGTACGCTGATCAAACGTAAAGTATCGCACATCTACGTTGCTAACTGGTTCTACGCTGGCTTTATTATTACTGTTGCAGTGCTACACATTGTAAACAGCATGGCAGTGCCTGTGTCGTTAACTAAATCATACTCAATCTACGCAGGTGCGGTAGATGCAATGGTTCAGTGGTGGTACGGTCACAACGCTGTAGGTTTCCTACTAACGGCTGGTTTCTTAGGTATGATGTACTACTTTGTACCAAAGCAAGCAGGTCGCCCAGTTTACTCTTACCGTTTATCGGTAGTTCACTTTTGGGCACTTATTTCACTTTACATTTGGGCAGGTCCTCACCACCTTCACTACACTGCGCTTCCTGATTGGACGCAAAGTTTAGGTATGGTTATGTCTATTATCCTGTTTGTACCGTCTTGGGGTGGTATGATTAACGGTATAATGACGCTTTCTGGCGCTTGGCATAAGCTACGTACCGACCCAGTACTGCGTTTCTTAGTTGTTTCATTGTCTTTCTACGGTATGTCTACGTTTGAAGGCCCAATGATGGCAATTAAATCTGTAAATGCATTATCTCACTACACAGATTGGACTATTGGCCACGTACACTCAGGTGCACTAGGTTGGGTTGCGATGATTTCAATTGGTGCTATTTACCACCTTATCCCTGCGTTATTCGCACAAGGTCGTATGTACAGCGTTAAATTGGTTAACACGCACTTTTGGTTACACACAGTAGGTGTTGTACTTTACATTGTTGCAATGTGGATCTCAGGTGTTATGCAAGGTCTAATGTGGCGCGCAGTTAACTCTGACGGTACATTAATGTACAGCTTTGTTCAGTCTTTAGAAGCATCACATCCTTTCTATATTATGCGCTTTGTAGGCGGTGTATTCATCGTTACAGGTATGTTAGTTATGGCTTACAACGTTCTGCGTACAATTTCAGCTGAGAAAGAATCACTGAAGTTAGACGCGCAAGCACAATTAGCATAACGGAGTGAGATGATGAGCAATAAAAATTCACAAAACAAACATGAAATAGTAGAAAAGAACGTTGGCCTAATGGCTATTCTGACTGTTTTTGCTATTAGTTTTGGTGCATTAGTTGAAATTACTCCGCTAATGTTCCAAGACGATACAACAAAGCCTGTAGAAGGTTTGCGCCCACTTAACGCGCTTGAAATGGAAGGCCGTGACATTTATGTACGTGAAGGTTGTTATAACTGTCACTCACAAATGATTCGTCCTTTTCGTGATGAAGTTGAGCGTTACGGTCACTACTCTGTAGCGGGCGAATCAGTATGGGATCACCCTTTCCAATGGGGTTCTAAACGTACTGGTCCTGACCTTGCACGTGTAGGTAACCGTTACTCGGACGATTGGCATTATGCACACTTAGTTGACCCACGCGCCGTGGTTCCTGAGTCGAACATGCCAGGTTTTCCTTGGTTAGCAGAGACAAAGGTTGATACCAGCCTGACTCTGAAAAAACTACAAATTTTCCGTGATACTTTTGCTATCAACCCAAAAAACCCTAAACACTTGGGTTTAGGTTATGGCAGCGACGAAGAGCTACAAGCAGATGTTGATAAAGTTAACGCTATGAATAACGGCGAAGGCGCAACAGAAATGCAAGCCCTAATCGCGTATTTACAGCAACTTGGCACCCACTTGAAGTAATTATTATGGATTACGGAACATACAGAGGCATTTTGACTCTGGTAATTTTAGTATTGTTTATTGTGATTGTTGTATGGGCATACAGCAAGCGTAGCAAAAATCGTTTTGATGACGCTGCTAATGCCATTTTCGAAGATGAAAAAAAACATAACAACACACTCTCTAACGAGGAAAAGGAGTCTGAAAAATGACTAGCTTTTGGAGTATTTGGGTTATTGTATTAACCCTAGCCTGCTTAATCATCATTTTTAGCTTATTAGTTTGGAACCTTAAAAACTATGCTGGCGTAAAAGAAGGTGAAGACTGCGGACATGAATATGACGGCATTACCGAACTAAATAATCCACTCCCAAAATGGTGGACGTACATGTTCTTCGCAACATTTATTTGGTCGGTATATTACTTAGCAGCTTATCCAGGTTTAGGTAACTGGGAAGGCTTAGGTAAATGGACAAGCTCTAACCAAGGTATTACCTCTTTAGCGGAATCTAAAGAAGCCACGGCTAAAGCAAAAGAAGAAGGCCGCTATGTAAAGCTTGATAAAGAATACGAAGCAGCACAAGAGCGCTTTGGTCCTATTTTTAACAAGCTTGCACAAGTACCAGTATTAGATTTAGTTAACTCTAAATTTGAAGGTGATGCAGCGCAGCAAGTAGCCCTTGAAAATGGCGAAAAGCATGAACAAACAGACGGCCAGTTAGCACTTGAAATTGGTCAGCGTTTATTCTCGCAAAACTGTGCGCAATGTCATGGTTCAGATGCACGTGGTGCAACAGGCTTCCCTAACCTAACTGATAAAGATTGGTTATACGGTGGCTCACCAGACAAAATTAAAGAAACGCTTCTTTATGGTCGTGTAGCCGCAATGCCTTCTTGGAGTGCAGCACTTGGTGAGCAAGGCGTTAAAGAAATGACAGCGCACGTACTTAGCTTGTCTGGTCGTACTGTTAACCAAAAAGATGCCGCTGCGGGTGCCGCTAAGTTTGCGATGTGCGCCGCGTGTCACGGTGCAGATGGTAAAGGCTCTGTTGCACATAACTTACCGTTTGGTGCACCAAATCTTACAGATAACATTTGGTTATACGGTGGTTCTCAACGCGCTGTTGAAGAAACCCTTAACCATGGCCGCGCCGGTGTAATGCCAGCATGGAAAGACATTTTAGGTGAAGATAAAATTCACCTGTTAACTGCCTATGTTTACAGTTTATCGCAAGATAAATAAACACCGAGTTAACTATTAATTAATCTTTTTATTTCAACAGATTAATCCAGATCAAAAAAGCCTCCAGTCGGAGGCTTTTTTTTAGTCTTTTACAAATATTTGCTATAAAATAGCCCTACCTAAACTAATTTTAGAGCAACTATGCAACCTACTCCGTGGTATAAAAATTTTTGGCCTTGGTTTTTAATCTTTTTTCCGCTAGCGGCCATTATTGGGTGCATAACCTTAATTATTACTGCTGTGGGCAACGGCCCAGATATGGTGGTTGATGATTACTATAAAAAAGGCAAAGCAATAAACTTAGAACTTACTAAGTTTGAAAAAGCCAAAGCACTTTTTTTACATGGCAAGCTTAATGTTACAAACGAGCGTGCCAGTTTTGCCTTTACCAAAGGCGATTATAGTAACGTACACGCTTTAAAGCTGTCTTTTTATCATCGCACCATCAAAGCGCATGACTTTGAAGCAACGCTTACCCCTAATGCAAATAAAGAATTTACTGCCCTTTTAGATAACTACACACCAGGTGCTTACTCTGTATTTATAGAGCCGGTGGATGGTAGTTGGAAGTTAAAAGAAAACATTACTCTTCCTACAGAGCAGCCTTTGTTAGTTACCCCAAATTATAAGTAGCCACCACTATGAGCGTTTCTTGCTTTCATTGCCTTGAAAGTGTGCCAAATGGATTTCGCGCAACCGTAACAATAGATAACACGCCACAGCCTATGTGCTGTATTGGCTGCCAAGCAGTTGCGCAAAACATTGTTGACCAAGGCATGACCGACTATTACAAATACCGCACCGTACGCGCTGGTAAAGTAGAGCAGTTAGTCCCTGAGCAACTCGCGTTTATTAAAAGCTACGACAACGAAGACATACAAGATGAGTTTATAGCCACAACCGATAACTTATCCCAAGTACTTTTAAGTGTTGAAGGCATTACCTGCGCCGCGTGTGCATGGCTTATCGAAAAGCAATTACTTAGCTTAAAAACGGTAAAGCGCGTTGATGTTAATACCTCAACTAACCGTGCCATGATCCAATGGGATAAAACCCAAACCCCGCTAAGCGAAATTATTACTTCCTTAGCCAAAATTGGCTATAAAGCTTACCCGTTCCAAGCCGATGACGAAGCCCAACAAAAGCAACAAACAGCAAAAGCCTATATACGCCGCTTAGGTGTTGCAGGGCTGATGACCATGCAAGTGATGATGTTTGCCTTTGCCATGTACTTTGGCATGTTCTCGGGTATGGATAATAACTTTGAGCAATACTTTAGGTGGATAAGCCTAGTGCTTGCCTCCCCCGTTATTTTATACAGCGCATTACCCTTTTTAACTAATGCTATTAATGGCTTAAAAGCAAAACAGTTAAATATGGACTTACCCGTTTCGCTGGCTATTTTTGGTGCGTATAGCGCCAGCTGTTATGCCACATTTATGCAAGTAGGCGAAGTGTATTTTGAATCGGTATGTATGTTTACCTTTTTATTATTATTAGGTAAATACCTTGAGTTTAGAGCCCGATTAAAAGCCAGCGAGTTTACCGCCAACTTACAAAAGCTGCTGCCTTTAACCGCCCGCACCCTTGATGATAATGGCCAAGAGCATATTATTGCTGCTAAAAAACTTAAGCTTAATGATGTTGTACTCATAAAAGCTGGCGAAACTATCCCCGCTGACGGAGAGCTTATCAAGGGGCAAACAAGCGTTGATGAGTCGATGATGACCGGTGAGCATCAGCCCGTTAATAAGTTTATTGGCCACAATGTGTATGCCGGGTGTGTTAATCACGATGGCGTAATAGAAATAAAAATAAATAAAATTGGCCAAAACACCCTACTAAACCAAATTATACACTTACAACACACTGCGCTTACCAAGCGCCCTAAACTGGTAGAAATTACCGATAAAGTTGCCCAGTGGTTTATTGCCTGCTTGCTAGTTTTTGCCTCTATAACGGCCATTGGCTGGTACCAAATTGACCCAGAGCACGCATTTTGGATCACTATTTCTGTATTGGTTGCCACTTGCCCTTGCGCACTTAGCCTTGCTATACCTACCGCATTAACATGCGCTGTAGCCACGCTCACCCGCAAAGGGGTGCTAATTAAACAAGCACATGTGCTCGAAACCCTCTCGCAATTAACGCTGTTTGCCTTTGATAAAACAGGTACCCTCACACAGGGTAAATTTAGCTTAGATGCCATTGATATACTCGATGACACAATCTCTAAAGAGCAAGCGCTTAATATTGCAGCCCAGTTAGAGCGTTATTCTGAGCACCCCATAGCCAGTGCATTTAATAAATACGCCACCACCGAGCTTGCCCTTACAAACATTACTGTACACCCAGGTATGGGCATTAGTGCACAAAGCGCAGATGAACATTACGCTATTGGTAAAAGCGGCTGGTTTGACAGTAAAAAAACAAATGCCCAAGCAAGCCTATTTATAAATAAACGCGTAGTTGCTCGTTTTTACTTTATAGATAAAGTAAAACCCGGTGCCAGTGAGCTTATAAGTACCTTACAAGCACAAAACTTAAGCTGTCATATGCTCACAGGCGATGCATCAGATGCTGGGCAAAAAATAGCAAAACAATTAAAGCTCAACAGCAGCCAAAGCGCCCTGTCGCCTAAAGATAAACAAACCGCCGTGGAGCAATGGTCATCACAAAACGAAGTAGTTGCCATGGTAGGCGATGGCATTAACGACAGCCCAGTATTTGCCAGTGCCCATTTATCCATTGCAATGGAAACCGGAGCCGACATTTCTAAAAACAGTGCCGATGTAGTGCTGTTAAACAGTGATTTAGCCTCAATTGCGCACCTACTCAATGTTGCCAAGCAAACCAGGCGAATCATTAAGCAAAACCTGACGCTGTCTTTGTTGTATAATGCTTCCATTTTACCGCTTGCAGCGCTTGGGCTTGTTGCCCCGTGGATGGCCGTTATTGGTATGTCTGCCAGCTCAATTATTGTGATTAGTAATTCACTAAGGCTTTTAAAGTTATGAGCATAATTTATATTTTAATCCCGATTGCCATATTATTTGTGATTATTGCCATTGGCGTGTTTTTTTGGGCCGTTAAAAGCGAGCAATTCTCTGATTTAAACAAACAAGGTCATAGTATTTTGTTTGAAGATGATAAAGAACAGCACAACAAAAGTAATGATTGACCCACTTTACACCAGCGCCTTTTTAATGGGCTTAATTGGTAGCGGGCATTGCCTTGCCATGTGCGGTGGTATTGCCAGCTCATTGCAATTGGCCAGTAACAAGCGCCAATCTGTTATTTATTCATTTGCTTATAACATTGGCCGAGCCTGTAGCTACATGCTGGCTGGCGCACTCGTTGCGGGTATAAGTAGCCAATTTGCAAAGCAAAATACGTTTTTTTCTGTAACCCTTTCATTCATTGCGGCTATTTTTATGCTGCTGGTAGGCGTGTATATAATGCGCTTAGGCCCCACTTTGCAATGGCTTGAAAAAATAGGTAAAACACTTATTTGGCAGCATATTGTTAAGCTTAATAAATATTTAATGCCGGTAGATTCAACAGCTAAAGCATTGGGTTACGGCGCGTTGTGGGGGTGGCTACCCTGTGGTTTGGTTTATTCAGCGCTCACATGGGCAATGACCAGCCCTAGCGCATTTGATGGTGCCTTAGTGATGCTTTGTTTTGCGCTTGGCACCTTTCCGGCCATGATCACCTTAGGCCTGGCCGCCCAAAAACTTAATAGTGTTATTAACCACCCATGGACGCGAATTGTGTTAGGCAGTATTATAATTTGGTATGGTATGTACCTGTTGATCATTGCCATCGACAAACTAGTACATTAATCGTCAGCGGCATTAAGCCACTTGGTTTATTTTCATTGCTGTGTATAAAATTAAAACGGATTAAATTATGGATTTCTCTCAAAGTCGCGCTAAAAGTAATTGTGCAATTAGCTGTAACAACTGCAGCATCAGCCAATTGTGTTTGCCGTTTTCGTTAAATGGCCAAGAAATGGATAAACTTGACGAAATCATTGAACGCAAAAAGCCCCTGCACAAAGGCGACTACTTGTTTGAATCCGGTGCTGCGCTTAATGCAATTTATGCAGTACGCTCAGGCTCATTTAAATCGTACACATTGTCTGAACAAGGTGATGAGCAAATTACCGGTTTTCACTTAGCCGGCGATTTAGTCGGCTTTGATGCCATTAGCAAAATGGCTCATCAGAGCTTTTCGCAAGCACTAGAAACATCAATGGTATGCGAAATCCCGTTTGATACACTCGATGAGTTAGCAGGTAAATTACCCAAACTTCGCCAACAAATTATGCGTTTAATGAGTAGCGAAATTACCTACGATCAAGAAATGCTGCTACTTCTTAATAAAAAATCGGCAGAAGAACGCCTAGCGAGCTTTATTTATAACCTTTCGGAGCGCTTTGGCGAGCGCGGATTTTCGCGTAAAGAGTTTAGATTTACCATGACTCGTGGTGAAATAGGTAACTACTTAGGCCTAACCGTTGAGACCATCAGCCGCTTATTAAGTCGTTTTCAAAAAGCGGACTTAATAAAGGTAGAAGGTAAATTTATTACTATTTTAGATAGCGACGCACTCGCCAAAACGGCAGCAATAATTAAGCCTTGCTAAGCTAATAGGTGTTGTAACTTTGATTTAGAACAACAATTTGTGTGCTACCCCTTTAACTGCTGTGTATTTACGTTACACTGAAAGTAAGTTAAAAAGGGAGTAGCATATGAACACTATTAAACGTATTTTAGCCGTTATTGATCCCACTAAGGATGACCATCACGGTTTAGCTCGCTCGATTGATTTAGCCAAAAAGTCAGGCGCCAGTATTACCGCCTTTATGACTGTTTACGACTTTTCTTACGAAATGACCACCATGTTGTCGTTTGAAGAGCGCGAAGCAATGCGAAAAGCCGTTATAAACGATAGAGAATTATGGCTTAAGGATATGATTTCTACCTACCCAGATGTAAATATCACCACCCAGGTGGTCTGGCATAACCGCCCTTTTGAAGCCATTATTAATACCGTTATTGAACAAGAATACGATTTAGTTGTTAAAAGTACCCATCAGCATGGTGCGCTAAAATCGGTTATTTTTACCCCTACCGACTGGCACTTAGTACGTAAATGCCCCACACCTGTGTTATTTGTAAAAGAAATGGCCTGGCCTGAGCAAGGTAATATTTTAGCCGCAGTCAATGCGGTTAGTGAAAACGATGAGCATGTAGCCCTTAATAAACGCATTATTAAAGATGCACAATTTTTATGTGAACTTGCCAACGCTAAACTTAACTTAGTTAATGCCTACCCTGCTACACCCATTAATATTGCTATAGAGATACCAGAATTTAACCCTGGGCTTTATAACGAATCTGTAAAAAAACACCACATAGAATCTACCAACGAGCTTGCTAAAACCTTTAGTTTAACTAATGAGCAATGCTTTATAGAAGAAGGCCTACCGGAGGATGTGATCCCCGATGTAGCAAATCGCTTAAATAGCGAACTGGTGGTGATTGGCACCGTAGGGCGTACGGGGCTAAGTGCCGCATTGGTTGGCAACACTGCCGAGCACGTAATTGATAGCCTAGATTGCGATGTCTTGGCATTAAAACCTGATGGCTATGTAAGCCCGCTTGCCAAAAGTTAAACAAAGCCTTAACTAGCGCTTTAATACCCATAGTACTTGGGTATATAATACGCCCCTTTATTTTCAGCAAATAATTTGCCGCATTGTTTTATAAGGGGGCGTAGTGTCTCACTCAGCTCAAGCCAAAGCTCAATACAACTTAAATAAGCTACAAAAGCGTTTACGCCGTCTTACTGGCCAAGCCGTCATGGACTTTAACATGATAGAAGAAGGCGACCGTATAATGGTATGCCTATCGGGTGGTAAAGACAGTTACACCATGCTTGATATGCTTAAACATTTAAAGCGTGTGGCGCCTATTAAATTTGATTTATTTGTTGTTAATCTCGATCAAAAACAACCAGGGTTTCCTGAACACGTTTTACCTGAGTACCTTGATAAACAAGATATTGAATACAAAATTGTAGAAGAAGACACCTACAGTATTGTTACCGATATCATTCCTGAGGGTAAAACCACGTGTTCGCTTTGCTCACGCCTACGTCGTGGTATTTTGTACCGTACAGCCAAAGAAATGGGCGCAACTAAAATTGCCCTTGGCCATCACCGCGATGACATGATCGAAACACTCTTTTTAAACATGTTTTACGGCGGTAAACTTAAAAGCATGCCGGCTAAATTAATGAGCGATAACGGCGAGCATATGGTTATTCGTCCACTCGCTTATTGTAAAGAAGCCGATATAAGTAAATACGCATTTAGCCAAGGCTACCCTATTATTCCGTGTAACTTATGTGGCTCACAAGAAAACCTGCAACGTAAACACACTAAAAACATGCTAGCGCAATGGAATAAAGACCACCCTGGGCGTATTGAGAGTATTTTTACTGCAATGCAAAATGTGGTGCCTTCGCATTTAGCCGATACAGAGCTATTTGACTTTGAAAACCTAAAAACCGGCGACGTTATTGATGGCGGCGATATAGCACTCGATAAACCAGATATACCTAACGCGCCTGTAAGCGATGAAGATGAAAACCAACAGCAACAAGCTGATGTGGTTACTATTAACCTAAGCTAACGGTTTTAAAAATACAGTTAAGGGGCTACTTGCCCCTTTTTTTATACTCATTAATCCTGCTAAGCGCCTTTATCAGCTAACCCTTTTAAAAACTCTAAACTCATTCGCTCTTGCTCGTTTGCTTGATAAGGCAACTGTTGCAAACTATCGTAGGCAAAATCTGTAATTTCAAACTCAGTAATCTCACTGCTACCAAAACTATTACGCTCACCTGGGCTTGGCGACATGCGCTCTATCACAAAGTCACTTAAACGCATGTTAACCACCCCTTGTGGTAATACCGACCAATGCGCCTTTAAATCCACCGTTTGACTGCCTTGTGAAAGTTTCTTTTTAGTCACCAAATGTGCAAGTGGGGTCGTATCACTGTATAAATTAGCTCTAATTCTATATAAGCCACTTTTAAGCACTTTTAAATGAGCTGTGGCTATCATGTTTTCGTTTTGTGCATAGGCATTATCAAAATCAATAAGCGTCGCACTGGGTGGCATATACTGTATTTGCGCAACTGCAGGTACCTTTTTACCTGCAACATTTGCCTCTACGAATAGCTGTAAATTTCGCGGGTAGTCTTCACTGGCTTTAAATTTAACCGTAGCTTCACCCTGCTGAGCTGTGGTGGTTTTTGAACTGATTGAGGCTTTAGTATCGGTATTGCTTAGCGCTACATTTACCTCTGCTAGGTTTTGCGCAGCAATATTAATGGTTATTTCTTGCGGATATACAAACCGATATTTATCTAAACTAACAACGAGGGCATTACCCGCATCGTCAATGGGGCTTGTAACTGGGTAAAACTGATTAGGCTTTAAACGGTCTTCATCAAGTGCGCTTAAAGGCTGCGAATAAGGCGGGTATTTTAGTGCGCTTTGGTATTGCATTGCCACATGCTCTGCGGCACTGGCCAAGTGCTGATCATAATGTATTTTGGGAGGGCTTTTTGCCTGTTTTTGTTTTGGCACATCAATGGTTATTACCGTGTTTTTATCTGGGCTTGCTGGATCTGTCTTGTTTTTTATTGCCAGCGCAGCGGGAGGCTCAAGTGTTTTAACTTCATTTTTATTTGTAAACCACAGTAAAAACATCGCAATACTGACTACAGCGGCACCAATGTAAAACTTTTTCATGTTGCATCAATCCTTTCAAAGCGTGCAGCAAATAACTACACGCTCTAGCGTTTAATACCTAACGCGTTTATAAAATTTAGGTACTTATTAAGGGATCACGCTATAAATAAGTGCCGAGGCACTTTGTGTGTTTGAATCCTTAATATAGCGGTAGTGTTTTTTCCAAAACCAAGTACCCGTTGTTTTATCAAATGTGTTAAAGCCAATATTTTGACCATCTACATTTATATTGTTCATGGCAATTGTGACATTCCCTTTGCGCTGCGCATTATGGATCTCGTTGTGGCTGTAGCTGTCGCTCATCATCATTGGATAATGGTGCGGCATAAAGCTATTAACGGCATCGCCTTGCGATTTTAACTGGCCATTAGTATCAATACTGCTACTACAACTACCAAACGATTTAGCCGCGCTTGCTCCACACGATGAATGCGATGCCACCACCGAATCATCATTACCTTTTAAAAACCCGCCCGTTAAACCTAGGTACTCATTACCATCGGCTACAAAACGTAAACGCGGCGTACGCGCATCTGGAAACGGCGAAATTTTGCGTGCGTTATTTACTTTTAAATCGTGTAATACGCCCACCGCTTCTGTTACATCGCTGCCTAACCACCATTTGAGTGCTGCATCCACTGCAAAGTTCCATGCTGCGCCAGTTAAAGCACTTACAGCAATATCGGCAAGCTCGCTGCCGCCCCCTGCTCCCGCTAAATCAAAGGTCGCCACAATATTAAGTGGTGTAAGGCCGGCATTTTCAAGCCAATTAGCTTGGTTATCAATAATATGGCGAGCAACTAAATCGCCTGTTGAATGCGTCACTAGCACACAGCCATCAGCACATAAGTTAGAACGCGATATTTGCTTTAATTTAGGCCATACCCAATCGGTCGCAATTTTACCTTCAATGCGCTCATAGGCAGGCCAATCAATACGTTCATCAGCACGGTTATTCCAATAGGTTTGCCAATAGGTTTCACCGTCGTTTATTACATCGCTGCCCGACTTATTGGTTATTTGCGATACCTGTAAGCCGTGGATCAGTATAATTTTGTGATCTTTACTCAGTGCAGAAAAGCTCATTAAAAACGCAGCGCTGGCAAAAAGTAGATATTTAAGTGTGTGTGTTCGTTTAGAGTTGTTCATATAAATCCTTAATGTGTTCAGTGTTTTATTTTTATGCCTATGTACTTAAGGTATTCATTTACACATGTGCTGGCGCACATGCATTGACCAGTATTAGGAACAACGCTCAAAAACGCAACAATTTATTATCATTTAAATTCTGTTAAATCTATATTGACTGTATATTCAATTACTTAAATTTAAATAATTGCAATATTTAGTATTATTTACACACACCTAGTAGTCGGCAGTACTAAAGCTAAAAAACCTAACGCATAAAAATACGTTAGGTTTTTTAGTAATTAGTTCAACCTTTAAATATAAACAGGTATTAGTATTTTAAACGCTCATACAATCCTGAAGCCCTTGATACGCTTTTGCTCATGGCCAATTGCAGTACTTTTTTATCGGCCACCAGCTCAAAGGTGTTTTTAGCACGTGTTATGCCTGTGTACACCAGCTGTCTATTTACACCCATACTGGCGTGTTTAAGCGGCGGTAAAACCATAGCTGTATAACTAAACTCCGAGCCCTGCGATTTATGTATGGTCATTACATACACTTTATCGTGAGCAGGCAGGCGCGCAGGTGAAAACGCCCGCACCGTGTTTTGCTCATCAATAAATAACGCTTTTAACTGCCCGCTTTCATCGGGCATTAAAATACCAATATCCCCATTAAACAACTTAAGTTGATAATCGTTTTGGCTCACCATAATAGGCATACCACTGTAATGGCGCTGGTTTGGGCTTACCGATATTAACCCTTGTTGCACAAGTGCGCGCTCAATGCGGCTGTTTAAGCTATTTACGCCGTAATCACCCTCACGCACGGCCGCTAATAGTTGATATTGAGAAAACGCCGCGTGAACATCTGCAACACTAGCCCCTTGTGCAATTAAATTTAAATAATGAGCGTAATGCTTAGCAGCACTGTTTATTAATTTTTCTATGGGTTTTGCAACAAAGTCATAATCTAAAATAACATCGTTAAATTTCCCTTGTGTGCTTTGCTGCTCTACGTATTTTAAAATACCGTTATGGTTAGTATTAACCGCCAGCGCAAGCTGGCCAATGCCACTTTGTGCATCAAACCGGTAGCTGTGTTGTAAAAACGCAATGCAATCGGCTAGTTTAAAATCGCTATGTCCAGGCGCCGCTAATTTAGCCTCTCCTTTAAAACATAAAGCATTGAGCTCATCACATCGTGCTTGCGAGTAATTAGGCGTTTCACCCAATGCTAACCCTTGGCATAAGTCACTCATTACGCTGCCGGTATCTACCGAGGCAAGTTGGTCTTTATCGCCAAGCAATATTAAACGCGCATGCGCAGGCAGTGCTTCTATTAATTTAGCCATGAGTGATAAATCAACCATGCTGGCTTCATCAATAATAAGTACATCTAAATGCAGCGGGTTGGTGCTGTTATGCTTAAATTTATTAGTAAAGGGTTTAACCCCTAAAAGCCGGTGAATAGTTTGTGCGCTATCGGGAATTAAGGCCTTTATATCCTCAGGAATAATTTTAAGTTGCTCTTTTGCCCCTAAAATTGATTCACTTAAACGTGCTGCAGCTTTACCTGTAGGCGCCACCAGCTTAATGCTTAAAGGTGCACTTTTATAAAGCGACTGTAAAATAGCTAATAGCTTAGTCACGGTGGTGGTTTTACCTGTCCCTGGCCCGCCCGTAATAACGCTAAAGCCTTTTGTTGCGGCAATAGCACAGGCTACTTTTTGCCAATCAATCGCAAGTGCTGAGTTATCAACAAAGTAGTCATTTAATAATTGGCTGAGTAACTGGGTATTTATATTTAAATGGCGCTCACTCATCGCAAGTAAACGTGTAGCTAAGGTGTGCTCATAATCAGCTAGGCGCGCAAAATAAAGCCGTTCGTTAAATAACTGTAAGGGTTTGGCCTTGCCCACACTGTTATGGGCACTTAAACAGCTAAGCGCATCGAGGTAGTTAAAGGCTTCGTTAAAAGGCGATGTAATATTTGGTACATTGCCCTCGGTTTTAGTAAAGTCGCTTTGGCGTAAATTAAACGGGTTTTGCCAGTCGACTTCTTTTAATGTTAAACAGCTATGCTGGCTTTGCTGTCCTAAACACAGCAATAACACTATATAAAACACGTCGTTTTGCTGGTTATCGCACAGCATTAAGGCAAGCTTTACATCTACCATTCTTATGCGTTTTTCATCTAATAAGTAGTCAAGCAGCTCCACCGTATTTAACGGTTGGGCAGGTGCTGGCGGCTCATCAAACAAGCTTTGCTGCATAGGGTAGTCACTCATAACATGGCTCCTTGGCTAAATAAGCCATCTAATAGTGTGATTTGCTCTGCGCTAAGCTTATTAAAATACACCCCTTTGCCCGCCGGCATGCCGCGTAAAAACGTATAATAAACCCCGCCTAAATGGGTTTCTATTGCATAATCACTGATGCGTTGTTTGAGTAATCGGTGCAGCGCAACGCTATAAATTAAATACTGTAAATGATACTGATGGCTATTCATGGCTTGCTCTAGCAGGTCGCTTTCATAGTCAGCGGGCGTATTACCTAAGTAATTAGACTTATAATCTAAAATATAATACTTCCCTTGATAGCAAAAAATTAAATCTATAAATCCCTTTAACAGGCCTTTTACATGAGCAAACTCGAGTTTGCTTTGGGTAAAACCAAAATGCTTAACCAGTATTTCGTTTAATTTAGGCGCGCTTAAACTATCTAAAGGTAAATTAAATTCCATTTCGACTAGGCAATCTGTCGGAGCTAATTGACTTAAGCTTAACCCCTCATTGTTTAAGGGGCAGGTTAACGAATCAAGCACCCATTGCTCGGTCACGTGTTGCCAGCTTTCGCTAATATGGTATTTATCCAGTGCATGTTTAACTACCTCTGCTAAATTTTGCTCTGGATTTGTAGGGTGTACTTGCGCACTGGTAAAGTCTATTTGCTCAAATATTTCATGCAAACAGCTTCCAGGCTTCGCCCCCTTGGGGAAACTGTAAGGCGATGGTATTTCATCTTGGCTGTTAGCAAATTCATCTTTTTCATGATCTTCATCGCTGCGCCCAGGCTCAATATGATCGGTGTGCTTTTTAAAGCTCAGCGCGCTAAAGCTGGTTGCTCGCCAATCTCGCTCTATGTTGGCTGTAACCGTATTAACTCTTAACGCTTGGCTTTGCTGCACTGCGCTATTAAGTGTTAATTGGCCTTGTTCGGCCAATTGCTCAGCCGTAAATTGCTGATAGTGCATTTCGGTGTGAGCGTCGCAAAATTCATTTAAGTGGGTGCGCCACGTTTGGCTACTTGTAAGCTCAAGCCCTGCAAATAACACATGCCCTAATGCACTACTTTGTATAGCCAAACGGCTACTTTGCCCTTGCCCTATGTTATACACCCCAAGCGCACAAAAATGTACCGCGCGGGTAAGGGCAACATAAAGTAAGCGTAAGTCTTCAGCTAAGCGTTCTTGCTCGGCTTGTGCTAAGGCGTCTTCGTTTTTACTTAAATCGTAAACTAGCTGGCCGTTTTGGTGATAAAGCGCTTCTTTAGTTTCGCGATAGCCACTGGCAAAAGGCATAAATACCAGCGGATACTCGAGCCCTTTTGAGGCATGCATAGTCACAATTTTAACTAAGTTGGCGTCACTCTCTAGGCGTACTTGCACGGTTTCGCCATCTTGCTGGCTTACTTTTTGTGCAAACCAACGTAGCAAGCGCAAAGTGCCTTCTAACTCTATTTGCTTTTGCTGCAGTATTTCACCTAAGTGTCTAAAGTCGGTTAACCAGCGCTCAACGTTATAGCCAAGTCCTTGCCACTTAGCGCTCAGCTGATTATGGCTTAACAAACGCTCAAGCATCGCCATTGCGCCTTGCTTGTTCCAAATATGGCTAAGTTGAGCAAAAAAGTTTAAGTGCTCTTGCCATTTATTTTCATCATCAGCAAGGGCGTAAATTTCGTTGTAGCTTAAACAAAATAATGGCCCGGCTAATACGCCGCGCAGTAACGACTCGTTGTATTGCCCATGCAATGCCGTTAAAAAATTAAGTAAATGGTGGCTAAGCTCTTGGCTAAAAACACTGTCGCGCGATAAATACACGCTAGCAATATTGGCATTGCTCAGTGCTTTTTTCATTATTTGCGCTTCTACACGGTCGCGCACCAATATACAAATATCGGCAGCGGTCACCTTATGCTTACCAATGCACGCTCGCCCTTGCTCGGCTTGCTCAAGCAATGCCACTATTTTATTGGCAAAATAGCTGGCCAAATGCCCTTGCCCAACGCCTTTGCTGGTGGGTTTGTTTTTTTCATCTGCAGCTTCATCTACAAATACATTAAATTCAAACGCGGTGGCAGGTTTGCCATCTATTGTAAATGTTTCATCGGCTTTTTTGCCTTTTCCTGCTACTGCGTTAAACGGTATGGCATCGTTATAAATAAAGCTATTGGCATGTTTAGAAAACAAGCTGTTTACACTGCTTACTATATCGGTGCTTGATCGAAAATTGGTACCTAAAGTAAATTGCTGCTCAGGCTCTACCGACTCTTTTGCGCCAATATAGGTAAAAATATCAGCGCCCCTAAAGCCATAAATAGCCTGTTTTGGGTCGCCTATCATGGCAAGCGTCGTTTTTTCTTGGCCGTATATTTTGCTAAAAATTCCGTACTGAATCGGATCGGTATCTTGAAACTCATCAATCATGGCAACAGGAAATAGCTGCGCTATTTTTTGCGATAAAGCCTCGCCCTGCTCGGCATTTAAAGCACTGTGTAAATTAGTCAGTAAATCATCTGGGGTGATCACACTTTGCTCTTGCTTGCGTTTTACAATTGCCTGTTTAACCCACCGAGCTGCGGTTTGTACAACGGCAATTTTAAGGCCCTGATTAATTTTAGTATTAAGTGCACTGAGCTCATCAAACAAGCTAAGCAGAGGGTGGCTAAATAATGGCTGATTTTTTTTATAATTACTGGCATCACTTAAGTTTTCGCTGCTCCACACCTCAAACGAGTATTTATTGGTGCCAAATTCAAAAAATAACTCATCACCTAAACAAAATCCTTCAAGGGCCGTTAAACTGCCTTTTCGCCCAGGTGTTTTAGAGCCACTTAAACCCGAGCCCTTTATTGCAGCTATAAGCTCTTGCTCCAGCACTGCTTTTTTAAAAGCGGGTACTTTAGCAATGTACTCATCGCGAGCTTTAAATACGTCATCTAAGTTTATTTGCGGCACTATGTTCGCATTGGCTTTATTTAGCACACTACTGACTTGGCTAAATAGCGATTCAGGGGCTGCAAACACCTCTAAAATAGCATCAGTGCGTTCTTTATTAAGTGGGTATACAAAGGCGCGCCAAAAATCCTTAATTGTGTCGAGCAGTATGTCGCGCTCATCTAAAATAAATTCAAGGTTAAAGGCAACGCCTGATTCAAACGCATGCTGCTTTAACATGCGTTGGCAAAAACCAT
Organism: Pseudoalteromonas sp. CST2; assembly: GCF_028599385.1. Lineage (NCBI taxonomy): Bacteria > Pseudomonadati > Pseudomonadota > Gammaproteobacteria > Alteromonadales > Pseudoalteromonadaceae > Pseudoalteromonas > Pseudoalteromonas sp. CST2. Next base: position 65,289 of record NZ_JAQREO010000006.1, on the reverse strand, counting down.
GAATGGTAAATATAGCGGCTTCGTCCATAGATTTAGCGGCGGCATCGAGTAAATCAAAGGCGCGGTGTTTATCATCTACTGCGGCTATTACACCTTCTATTAATTCATCATTTGGGTTTTGGCCAAGTAATGCATCGCGCGCAGCAATAATACGGCTGCGTACGCGGTCTTTAATTTCTTGCGTAGCGGCATCGGTAAAGGTAACCACAAGTATTTGCTCAACGCTTAACGGGGTGTTTATCTCCCCTGGTATTTGCAAGCCTAATAAATAACGTAAATAAAGCCCGGTAATGGTGTAGGTTTTACCTGTACCCGCACTGGCTTCTATTAAACTTTGCCCTTTTAACGGCATTGTTAGCGGATTAAGCGCTTGCATGGTCACTCTCCTTTGCATGTGCATGTAATGGGGAGAGTAATTTTTCGCTCCACTTAATAAATTCTTCTTGGCAGTCATTGAGCGATTGCACCGTTAAACGAATATACGGGTTTTCGCCCTCGCCGCGCCCTATGTATTGTGGGTTAAACTTGCTAATGGCTTTACCAATATCGCCACCACTTTTAACGTACTCATAGCCACTTACCGGATAAAATGCCACAGGCTCTTTGCGCAAGGCTTGGTATAACGAAAACCAATCACCGAGCAAGGCATCGGCCTCATTTTTACTCAGTGGTGCAAAGCTAATTTGCTTATCAAGCCCTAGTAATAGGGTTTCAACATTTTGCTCCATACTTTGTGCTACAAGGTGATATATAAAGCCTTTAATTAAATCTTTGGCCTTTATACTGGCACTTCGGTAAAACACTTGTTTTTGAAGGTAAATATGATTAAGCCAGCCCTCAATAGTGGTGCTTTCTATGCGCAAAGACACCTCAAGCGGGTCGGTTTTGCCGCTTTTAATATGCTCTTTTACTTGCCCAGCTAGTGCATCTACTCGGTGCGCCATACTCTCATACACTAAATTGCCCACATTGGCTTGTGGCAGCTCCCCCCGTTGCAATATTTGCTCTGTACTTAAAGGTTGCTCATTAATGTTGGCTTGCAGTATTTCGTCTAAATAAAAGTAGCGGCGCAGCGCATCTAGGCTAAAAGGCTCTTCATCTTTTGCTACTTCGTTAAATTCAGGTAGGCGTAAACCTAATGTTTGCTGGTAAAAGCTCTCTTGTGCGTTGCACACACTGCGAATAAATACATCAAGCTCTAATTGCGCGGGCGCGGTTACATCAATGGCTGTTAGCGGCTGCGCGTCTATACGCTCGCTTGGCAGCCAAATAGGATTAAAACTGTGATTACTCAGCTTAGCCTCAGCTTCACTGTCTGCTGTGTAATACGCACGATTAAAAGGCTGTAAGTGCTGTTGATTAATTAAACACTCAGGCAGCGTTTTTTCGCTGTCATTTGCTAACGTAAAGCTGCGGCCTATGTACTCTAAAAGCTCGCTTACTAAGGTCGAGGGCATACGCGGTTGATTGTCAAAACACGAGCGGCCAATGTAACTTATGTATAAATTTTCGCGGGCACTCAGGAGGGCTTCTAAAAATAAGTAACGGTCATCTAATTTACGTGAACGGTCACCTTTTTGTTTTTTAGAATACGGCACTAAGTCAAACCCTATTGGCTGCACCGTACGTGGGTAATCGGCATCGTTTAAGCCAAGCATACACACCACTTTAAACGGCACGGCGCGCATAGGCATTAGTGTACAAAAGTTAACTTGCCCCACTAAAAAGCGCTGCCCTACGCCTTTTTCTTGAATACCTTGTTTTATCAGGTAGCTTACAATTCGTTGCGATACATGTTTATCGTAATCGCCATTATCGTGGTGCTTTTTAAGCTCCTCTAAAACATTTTGCAGTACCAGTAAATCCCAGCTGTCTTCGCCTTCATTGTAATAAATAGCATTTATTAGCTCAGATAAAATATCCGCTTTATTGCTAAGGGTATCATCAGGGGTTAGCTCATCTTTAAAGCGCTGCAGTACATCAATAAAATGCACCAATTTATTAAGGGTATCTAGCGCCATGCCCTCTACTTCATCGGCACTATAAATGCCGTTAAACGGGCATTGCTCATCGCGCTGGGCTATGCCTAGCAGTAAACGGTTTAAACCATGCTGCCAGGTATTTAAATCTATTGCGGGTAAATCAAAGCTACTTTTGTGCTCAGCATTTATACCCCATTTAACCCCTACACGCTCAAGCCAATATTGAATTTGTTCGTACTCGTGCGCCTCTAGCGCAAATTTTTCGGCAATTTGTGTTACTTGCAATAAATCAAGAATATCCGAGACACCAAAACGCGAAAACGGCAAATTGGCTAAGCTGGCAAACGAGCTAAGCACCGGTTTTTCTTGCTCTATGGCTAAATCGGCCAATGCATAAGGAATAAAGCGACTGGTGTTTTGCGCGCCGCCAAATACCGCTTCAATATACGGGCTGTACGTACCTACATCAGGCATCATTACAATAATGTCTTTAGGAGTGAGCGACGGGTTTTGATTAAACAAAGTAAGTAAATAGTCGTGCAGGCGCTCAACCTCTCTAAGCGGTGTGTGGCAATCGCTTAAAGTAATGCTGGTGTCGGTGTCGCTAATGGGCAATTTGCCCTCATCATTTATAAACCATTGTTTATTATCGGTAAGCGACTCACCTTTAAATGCCAGTTGGTAAATCTCGCTTTGAATTTGACCCAGTAAACTATCGTCAAACGCATCTATAAAGCCATCAATCCAACGCGCATCAAGTTGTACAAGTTGCTCAAAGTAGTCGCGCCCTAGTTTTCCCCATGACGATAAAAGCGGGTTACCTATAAAGTAGTACTCTTCATCAGGGTTAGTTTGTTTTTTTTGCTGCGCTTCTAAAAGCGGCATTTTGGCGTATTTGGCATTTATTTTGGCTGCTGTTTTTTCATCAACCACATCGCCCCAATAATGCTCGCTAGGATTAAAAAAGAATAAAAACACCTCTGTTTTTTTGCTCAGCGCTTCAAACACCTCAAGCTGCGAGCTCGCAATCGCCGATATACCAAATAAACTAATGCGCTTAGGTAGTAAGCTATTATCCATATTCTCAAGGGCGGCGAGTAACTGCCCTTGCATATTGGCACGATGAAATTGGCTTTGCCCAAGCGCTTTACTGTGCGCCACCAGCTTTCGCCATAAATCGCTTTGCCACGGGGCAATGCTTACATCAACATCGTCAAGTTCGTCTTTGCCGCTATCCCAAGTGGCAATCCAATGCGGGCGGTACATTAAATATTGGTCGTACACATCGGCAATTTTTTCACACAGGGCAAAGGTTTTTTGCCCGTCTAGGTCGCCCTCTAAATAGGTTTTTAACGGCAAATAAAGCGGTTCATCAATACAGTTGGGCAGTATTGCAAATAATTTCCAAGCAAGGTTAGGCTTATTAAATGCCGACTCTTTAGGTACATTGGGCAGTAACTGCTGATATAACTGCCATATAAAGCTCGATGGCAGCGGAAAATCAACCTGTGCGGCTAACCCTAGGTTTTCGCTTAAACCAATTTTAAGCCACTGCGACATACCCGGCGACTGCACTAATACCACTTCTTTATCGAATGGGCTTTGCAACGGGTTTACTTTTAATAGCTGATTAAACTGAGCCTGCAGCGCTTCCATACGGTTTGATTGAATAATATTGAGCATACAACTGGAGTCCTTACTTGAAGTAAAACCAGTTTAAGATATTTTCATTTATAGGGGTAGCGCAATCAGCAAATTGGCACTAATAAATCAGCGGGTTAGCAGGGAGTTTAAACGCACAGCGTTAATTTTAATCACTGTGCGTTTTATTTGTCAGGTCATTTTATTTATAAGGGCTAATGCTTGATAAGCTAAATGCGCTTTGCATAATCACTTTACCATCTATCCCTTTAAGCTTAAGTGAGATGGCTGGATCTGCTTGTTGCCAATCTATGCTTAAATCGCCGTAATTCACATTGTGGGTGTAATCACCTACACGGTGTTTATTGGGGCTTACGTCTTTCCACTTTTCAGTGAGGCCTGAGCTGGTCATTTCTATTAAAGGGTAATCGAGGTTTTGTTGATACTTTGATATTTCGCCCCAGTGCGTATCGCCACTGATGATAATAACCCCATTCACTTGATGCTTTTTAATTAACGCAAATAAACGGTTACGATCCTCTGGGAAATTAGCCCACGACTCCCACCCTGTAAAATCGGGTAATAACTGCAAGCTTGAGGCAATTAGCTTTATAGCCGCAGGCTTTTTTAGCTCTTGCTCAAGCCATTGCCACTGCGCCTCACCTAGCATAGACGCGCCTTTCACCTCTGTTGGACTATACGGGCCTTGGTTATTAAGCTTACGCTTAGTGTAATATTCAAGCTCGCTTACGTGGTTAAGCGCATCACGGTTCCAGCGTAAATCGGGCATTATTACGTGTACGGTTTGCTCATCCTCACCATACATATACGACGTGTAAATGCCATCCGTGCGGGTGCGTCTGGGTGAGCTTTTAGGCTCGCCCCAAAAATCGAGCATAATTTGGCGAGATTGCTCTTTATGTGGGTAGTCTTTACCAATATCGTTCTGACCAAAGTCGTGATCGTCCCACATCGCAATGATTGGCGTATTCGCTTTTAGTGTTTTAAAGCCTGGTTTTGCACCTAATTTTTGGTATTTATTGGCAAGTACCGTAATATCGTTGGTGTCGCCGTAAATATTGTCACCTAAAAATATAAATAAATCGCCCTGCTCTTTATTAATGGTGTCAAATATTGGGATGTCTTTATCTTGATGCCCACACGAGCCAAATAAAATTTTTGAAGGGGCTGCTGCCATAGCGTTTGCGCTAAACGCTAACCCTAATGCTAATACGGCGTGTGTAATAGGTTTTACTAACTGCTTCATTTTAAAATCTCACTTATTGGCGGTGCCATGTTTGAATTTAGGTGTTTAGGGTTTATACCCAATGCGCTTAAAACAGTGGCTGCAACCTGTGCTTGTTTAAGCTCATTTTGTGTTTTAATTAAGCCGTGCCCTTTTATTGCAGGGCCAATGGCAGCAAGCCAAATATGCTCAGAGCCGACAATGCCCTCAGGAAATTTATTACCTGCTAAATGCTGCTCAGCCAACGCACGTTTAGAGCTATGATGTTGCCAGTCACTTGCACTGCCCCCGCGGCCGTGGTCGGTGGTAACAATAAGCGTTGTATTGTTTTTATAGCCCGGTGTAGTTTGAATTGTGTTCCATAAGTCTTTTAAAAACGCATCGCTTTGCCTTGCAGATTTTAAATACTGGTCGTAATGGCCATCGTGCGCAAAGTCATCGGTTTCACCTAAGCTAGTAACTAACAAGCGCGGCGTTTTTGCCAGCATATACGCTTTAGCAAATCGGTAAGTAAAACTGTCTAAGCGTACGTTTTCCCATGGGCTTGGAATTTCATTTTGCAATGCGTTTAAAAGCTTAGCATCAGCAAATAAATCGTTTTCTATGGGCATAAAACCCGCATTCACATACACGTTACTACGCTGTGTATTCACAATGTAAGGAAATACATCCCAACTCCCAAACAAAGCGGTTTTACCTTTAAAGTCTGCACGCTCATCTAGGCGCTCTAAAATGGTTTTATTCGCGTTTAATACTTTATTGTTACTATTAATTTTTTCATCTACTTCACCGGTGAGAATTTCGTTATACCCAGGGTATGAAAAATACCAAGGGTTGCTCACCGACATATTAGAGCCTTTTGCTCTATCACCTACAATTACGCCCTTTTTAGCCACATGCTGAGTTAAAAATGGCATGAGTAATTGCTGGCGCTCATTGGCGGTAGGCGCCCCAAATTGCTTATTTAATTGCGTTGGGTTTTTAACAAAATCGGCATTATTAATGAGGTTTTTATCTGCGCCGCTAAACACCTCTTGCCAGCGCACACCATCAAGGGTCACTAGCACTACATTTTGCGCTGCGCTTGCGGTATTGCTGATTAATACAATGATGCTAAATACCGTGGCTTTTATAATTGAGTTCATAATTACTGTGTACCTAATTACTGTGTACCTAATTACTGTGTACATTTAACAAAAAGCCCATCAAAGATGGGCTTTTAATTATTTACTGTACATTATGGCAATTAAAACGTAGCCGATAACGTCAGTGCTGCTGTACGTGGCGCACCAATAAAGTAAGTGCTGCCATTACCCGTACCACCCGCTAAATAGCTTTTATCGGTAACGTTATAAACAACAAAGGCAACATCAATAGCTTTAAATGGTCCTGCGTTTATATCGGTTGCGTAACCTGCGTTTAAATCAACCACGGTATAGCCATCAACTTCGCCACGCTCACCGGTGTATTTAGCCGATAAACCAAAGCGGAAATCACCGCTAAAGTAATCGGTCGATAGCACAAATAAGTCATCTACTGAGTCTATTACTTTTTCACCGGCTTCAAACCCGGGTGCATCGCCTTTGTACTCTGAATCATTATTCGTGTACGAGCTATATACACTCCATTGTGGGCTTAGCATGTAACTTGCCGACAACTCTAAACCTTGCGATTCAATACCCCCTACGTTTAAGTAAGAGCCATTTGTACCTATGGTGTAATCAATACCGCCAGTGTCACTACCTGGGGCAATGAACGTAATACGGTTATCAAATTCAATTGAATACGCTGTTGCGGTCAGGTTTAACGCGTTATTTTGATAACGTACACCTAAATCGATGTTTTCAGCGGTTTCAGCTTCAATGGCTGATAAATCAGAGCTGTCGCGCTCAAGTACACCGTCTTTTATGGCTGCAAAGTTTTCGCTGTAGCTGGTAAATAGCTCGGTTGAGTTATTTAGCTGATACAAAATACCACCACTAAATAACACATCAGAGTCACTATTAACTTTAGCAGTTGTGGCATTTTGATAATGGTCGTACTTTTCAATATCAACAAGGTACTTTTTAACACCTACGTTAAGCGTGAAATCGCCAAGTGCCATTGAATCCTGCGCATACCATTTAAGGGTGTCGGTCTCAAAGGTGTTTTTATACTGGGTCCAGTATGGCGTGCTATCAAAGTGGTGGTAAATGCTGGCATTAATTACTTTGTGCCAATCGCGAGACTCGTCACGGTCGCTTTGCTCATACCAAAAACCGGCTTCTATGTCGTGCATGCCAAACGTAGCTTGGTAGTTGGCAGTAACCCCTAAGCGGTCTTTTTTGTAATGCGTATGACGATACGACATTACAGGTATTGCCGTATCATCGTAACATGCAGGGTTTAAACCAGGGCCCGACTCCCACGGCCAGCTTAAACTTGCCGTACAACCTTCGTTTGGTGCCAGTGCGTTACCTGCGCTATCTACAAAACCGTAAGAGCCTGCGTTAGTGCCGCCCTCTGTAGTTGGGTTGCCGTTTTCATCTACTGGAGTTGTTAAATACGGTGGGATCCAATCGCCACGGCCCGAGTTTTTATGATAATAAGGGCTTACTGTAAGAAGCGATGTTGGCGAAAGTGCATACTCAAACTTTAAATACGCTAACGTATTTTCACGCAGTGTACCCCAGCCCTCAGCAAACATTTGGTCGTAATGTGGAACGCCTGTCCAGTTCCACGTTAACTGATCCCACTCTGGTGTTTGTTCAAATTGCGCAAGACTTACACTGTTGTAGTTAGTCTCGCTTACATCATCGTAAGATAAACGCCCTGTAATTGTTAAATCAGCAAGCGTTGTTACAAATTTAAGCTCTGCGTGTTGGTTATCTTTTCCGCCATTGCTACCTGAGCCAATCCAGCGGCTAGTATCAGTTTGCGAGTAACTTACATACGCTTGTGTATTATCAAATAAAGTACCCGTTTCGTGCTTAACGTAAAAGCGGGTCGCATCGTGGCTACCCGAGGTGTAAGCAAAAGTGGTGCTACTATCAAGACTTGGCGCTTTACTTACAAAGTTAAATGTACCGCCTAGTGCCTCAAGCGATGCCGATTTAATATCTGAGGTGCCTTGGCCTACTTCTACAGTGGCTAAATTTTCAGTGTCTAGGTAACGGTTTGCTTTAGCGCCCCCACCATAGTTTGAGCCACCGTTAGGAATACCATCAACGGTCATCCCTAATTGCTGCTGGTTTGAGTCAATACTAAAACCACGCATAGTAATTGTGGTAGACCAGTCATCGCCACCAAATGCATCGCCTTCGTTTATGCTAATGCCAGGTAAGTTATCGATAACCGATAACACACTCGAAACCGTTGTTTGTTGATCAAGCATTGCAGGCTCAATCACATTATTTGCATAACTGGTTGGTTTTGCAGTAACGGTTATTTCTTCTATTTCGTTGTCATTTGCATAAGCTGACGTTGATACAGCCATAGCAATTGCCATGCTCAAAATCGATTTATTAGTTAAAGCGTACATTGTGATCCCGTTTGGTTTTAATTATCTAAAGTAATTATGAAAGCGGGCACAGTATGATTTCGAATTATGACAACAAAAATGAAGTTTATTTACAGGGGTGTTAAAAAAATGTGGGGTTTTTATGGCTTTGTTATGTCATTTGTAAGTCAGCCTAAGCACAAAAACCTAGGCTGATTTATATATAAACACTAGGGCGTGTTGATCTTTGCGGATTGAAATTTGTTCAATCTAGGGGTGATTAAATCGCGGCACGAGGTTTGTAACCTAGTGGGCTAAGTAAAAACCGAGTAAAGCTTCCGCGTCCTGCTCACGCCCCTTACCTACATCCATGTAGGCAACAAAGAGTTTATCGCCCCTAGGCAGAACCCGAAGGGCAGCGCATGTTTGGCATTTATGCTGCGTTATCGCCTATTAATGGGGAGTAACCACACTTCATAGGCTCTGCCTTGCCTAAAAACCAAACATACTGCTGCAAATTCAAACGCCAAAGGTCAACACGCCCTAATTAATTAGAATAGTTTAGCTAACATCTCGTCACTATAAGCAACAAGTTCTTCATTATTAGCCACTTTACTAATGTAATCTGGATTAGCAATAAATGGACGACCAATCGCAATTAAATCAAACTGTCCATTATTTATTGCTTGTTTTGCATCATCAAAACTATAGCTACCTACCCCTACAAGGCTGGTTTTAGTGTTAGCGCGCAAATACTGCGAGGTTGTTTTACCTTCTAAAGAGTCAAATTGAGTGCTGTCATCAAAAATACCGCCATGAATGTAAGCCAGTTTTTTGTCATCTAGCTGCGCTAATAAATAATCAAATACCGCTTTATCACGCTTATCTTCTTCCATATTAAAATAAGCACCTGGCGATAACCTAATTGCCGTACGCTCATTACCTACTGCATTAACAACCGCATCGGTCACTTCTATTGCAAAACGCGCCATATTTTCAGGTGTTTGGCCATATTCATCTGTGCGCTCATTTGCAGCGTAATGTAAAAACTGATCAATTAAATAACCATTTGCGCCATGAATTTCTACACCATCAAAACCTGCTTCAATGGCGTTTTCGGCCGCTTTAGCAAAGTCGGCAATCAGTGAATTAATATCCTCTTTAGTGGCCGCTTTTGGCGTAATGTACGTCAGCTCGCGCATACGTGGTACAGAGCCTTCAACACCAATTGCCGATGGCGCTAATACTTCGCCGTCAAAAAAGTGAGGGTGAGCAACACGGCCAACATGCCAAAGCTGTGCAAACATTTTACCGCCGTTTGCATGTACGGCGTCGGTTACTTTTTTCCAGCCTTGAATTTGCTCGCTGGTAAATAACCCCGGTGTATTTGGGTAGCCTTGTGCATCTGGGCGAATAATAGTGGCTTCGCTAATAATTAAACCGGCATCGGCACGGCGCGCATAATATTCGACCATATCTTGCGTAGGTACTAAATTATCATCAGCCATACAACGGGTTAAAGGCGCCATAAAAACGCGATTTTTAAGTTCAAGTGAGTCGTTTAATTTATACGGTGCCAGTAAATCTGTGGTCATTGTTAAATCCTTCATTAAGAGTATGCATATGAGATGCGGCCTTTTTAACAACATTCAAGGGCAATTTTGAATGCTCGCTCAAAATATACTTAGGGAGTACCAAAACAGATCTGAATTACAAAATAAAATAACCTGAACTCTGGTTAAGAGATTTACTAACATATTTTATCATGATGATGGTTAAGCTTATTTTGTCTCTAGCCAGAGATTTTCAGTAAATTCCACGCAGTTAGCGCTTAAAATAGCTGCTAGAGATAGATTTATTATCCAGAGTTCAGGTTAAATAATAATTTTTCAACACACTGTCACATAACTCGATATACTTGTAGCAGTAAAATTCAAATTTGAAGCAATAAAGAGTGAGCCAATTATGACAACTGCAAATGCGACTGAAGAACAAACCGTAATTTTAGGGCTAGGGGCAAAAAAACGACTCGCTTTTATGTTTGAAACCGTACAACAGTACAAACAAGTATGGATTTTAAACGACGATGATGGCTGCGTAATGCTTGCCAACGAAGATGACGACTGTGTACCAGTGTGGCCAACCCGCGATTTTGCACAAGCTTGGGCCACGGGCGAATGGGAAGGCTGTACACCAAAAGCCATTCCGACTAAAGATTGGTTTAGCCGCTGGACACCCGGCCTTGAAGAAGACGACTTACTGATTGCGGTGTTCCCTACCGAAGAGGACGACGGCACGGTGCTTTTTCCTGATGAATTTGAAAGCCAGTTAAAAATTCCAAAAAAAAGAAAGTACTAAGTAGCCAGCATCACGTTATTTAGTTTATAAACGCGGCCTAAAATAGCCGCGTTTTTTATATCTGCTTTCTAAATTTTAAATAAGCCTCGGTTATAGCCTTGGCATCTTCTATTTGTGGGTAGTGTCCAAGCTCAACAAACCCTTGTACGCGCGCATTAGGTATTGTTTTTTTATAGTACTCAAGCATGTGTTTACCCGATATTGGGTCTTGCTCACCTGCAATAAACGTAACCGGTATATCGCTATTAATCATTGCCCCAACCCAGCGCAGCTCGTTTTGTTTTCGCTGTGTAATATATTTAATTAGCTTGGGCATTACACGTAAACCCTTGTTATAAATTAACAACGCCCAAAGGGTATCAATTACCATAGGGGCTGGTGGCGTGTTTTTGCCAAAAATAGTGATTAAATTTTTAGCAAACTTTTGTTTGCTCATTAGCTTAGGTACTAGCCAACCGAGTTTTGAAAGTAGCAGCTTTTGGATAAATAAAGGTTTATGTATGTGTGGAAATAACCCGCCATTTAAAAAGCATACACTGTGTATGCGTATGTCGCTTTGAGCAGCAACTTGCCTTGCTAATAGCTCTTGAGCCACGGTATCGCCATAATCATGAGCTAATAGGTGTACATTGGTAATATTTAAACGCTTTAAAAATTGCGTGTATAAATCAGCTTGCTCTGTAATGTTATAAGCCGCATTTATTGGTTTATCCGATAGGCCAAAACCCAGCATATCAAGTGTAACTAAAAAGTAGTGTTTTTTGAGCTCATCCCACATACCTTCCCAGTCCCAGCTTGCACTTGGAAAGCCGTGTATCAAAAGGAGCGCGGGGTTATTAGCACTCCCTGCTGTTTGAGTAAAAATTTGCTTGGCATTTATATCAATAAACTGCCCGTTTGATTGCCACTGTGAAAGCGTATACATAGGCTGCTACCCATTAACTTTTATTATTGTAATGGTTAGTTTTATCACATTGAGCTTTAATAAAAAGCCGATATTGAACGTAAATATCGGCTTTTGGGTAAAATTTAGTTTTTAAGCTTTAAGTGTTATCGCGCCATAAGTATTGGCAAGGTGGTGTTTGCTAGCATGTAGTTAGTCATACCACCAAAAATTTGCTCATGGATTCGCCTGTGAGTAAATGCGCCCATCACCACTAAATCAGCATTATGCATTTGTGCTACCGACATAAACGCTTTAGCGGTTGATTGCCTACCATTATTAAATGTTACAAACTCACTTTTAATATCGTGCTGGGCTAAATATTTAACCACTTCATGGCCGTTTGGCATTTTATCGGCGCTGCTTGCGCTGGTGCAAATAACAACCTTTTTAGCCTGTTTTAGAAGCGGTAAACTGTAAGTGAGCGCACGCGATACCTCGGTGCTGGCGTTCCAGCCAATCACCACTGTTTTTATATCAAAGTGGGTCATTTGCCGTGGTACCAGTAATATAGGTTTACCACTTCGCATTACCGATGCCTCAAAGGTCGAGGTTGATTTACCACTTTTAGACTGCGGAATAATAATTAAATCAGCGACTTTGCCTTGCTCTGCAATTATTTCGCTGCGCACACCTATATTAATATGCCATGAAGCGCTTGGGTGCGTGGGATGCTCTGCGCTGTCGTCAGTGTATTTAACTTGCTGCTGGGCACATAAACTAACAAATTCGGTTTTTAAATTTGCCGATTCGGTTGTTGCAAAGCGCCCTGCTACAGAGTCTAACTCTTTTACCAATTTAGTTGGTAAGCCAAGCTGCCCTGTTGGCAAAAAGCGTTTTGGGTCTAAGTGCGTGTGATAAACATCAAGGTGCGCATTAAAATACTTAGCAACGGCTAAGCCCCCTTTTAAGCGCTCTGTTACATGCCCACTTGTAGAAAGCGGCATTAAAATAAGCTTAGGTGAAATCATAATTATATCCTTCTTAAGCCAGTGCCTTTTAGAGCGAATGTAAACCGTGCTAAGCGCTGCTTGTTTTGCTTAGCACGGCGGCGTTTACAGCTGCGTAAAGCTTGCCACTTCTTGTAGGTAACCGCTTGGTAAATCTAATACCATAAAGTGCGATAAAGTAAGTAAGAATGCTAACGCACACACTGTCAGTGTTAATGTTCTAGCAATTGATATACGTGCTTTTACAAGTAAAAATATTATGAAAAACAACGCTATCGAAATCACATAGCCCAGTAAAAAACACCCAGCTAATAAGCCACACAGCCAAAATACATAATGCCAAAGGCCAGTCACGCTTGAGTCGTTTACATACCCCGCAGAGACCTCATTATCGTAATTTACAGCATCGTCTACTTTATTAAGTAGCAGCTTGATCAGCACAACCGCAGAGAGTATTAACATGAACGAGCACACCACACCAGGAAATACTCCACCTAAGAATGTGCGTTGGAACGAGTCATACAAACCGTATGCAAACACTAAACAAACAAAGCCAGAAAACGCGATTTGTGGTTTAAGGTTAGTTGGTTTTACCTCAGCATTAGCCTTGTTTTTATTGGCTTTTTCTTTTTTAGCAGCCTTAATAGAGTGGCGTGCTGCAAAGAAAATAGAAAGCGCGGTTAATGCACCAATAATCATCACGCCCGGTTTTAATAAAAACTCTATGCCGTCAAACTGAATAGCTTGATAAAGGTAAGTTTCCATGCCGCTTGCCAGTACAAAACCAATTAAAAATGCTGGTCGTGGCCATCCAAAGCGCTTCATTAATACGCCTAAAATACCAATGCCAATAAGTGCGACTAAATCACCTAAATCACGGGTTGCCTGAAACGCCGCAAAAAAGATCACCATAACCATAAATGGTGCCATGAGCGTGTAAGGAATAGTTGTTACCTTTGCTACCCATTTAGAAATAAGTAAACACGCGCCCGCGCCAATTACATTAGCAAGCGCCAGTGACCATACAATGGTGTAAGTAACATCAAGGTCAGTGGTGATCATCGCAGGGCCTGGCTCTAAGCCAATTAATACCATGCCACCTAAAAATACAGCCATGCTGCCAGAACCTGGAATACCAAATAATAAGGTCGGAATTAAGCCACCGCCTTCTTTGGCATTATTTGATGACTCAGGAGCAATAACACCGCGTATGTCGCCTTTACCAAAGTTTTCGGTGTCTTTAGAGGTTTGCACCGCATGACCATAAGAGATCCAATCAACTACGCTGCCACCTAGACCAGGTAGTGCGCCAACAACACAGCCAATGGCAGCACAGCGCGTGGCTAGCCATTTATTTTTAACAACATCTTTTACGCCTTCAAACCACCCACTACCCAGCTCAGAAGCTTCTGAAATAGAGCGATTTTGACGCAGTAAATCGATAATTTCTGGCAATGCAAATATACCTAAACCAACAACCACTAACGGAATACCATCCATAAGGTAACCGTTATCAAATACCATGCGGTATTCACCGGTTGCAGGAGCACCGCCAAGTGAGCCTAAACATAAACCTAAGCCACATGCGCTTAAGCCTTTTACTAGGCTATTACCGGCCAATACACCCACCATGCTTAAACCTAGCAAAGTAAGCATAAATAATTCGGCCGAGCCAAACGCTAAAATAACGGGGCGGGCAATCAGTACAAACAGCGTTAAAATAATGGCGCCAAAAAGGCCACCAAATAATGACGAAGCAAACGCTGCTGAAAGCGCACGCGCTGCTTGACCCTTTTTAGACAGTGGGAAGCCGTCAAGCACTGTGGCTTGTGAGCCACTGGAGCCTGGAATACCCATTAATACAGAGGTGAAGGTGTCAGAGGTTGGAATAACCGCCACTAGGCCAATAAGCATAGCAAGCGCTGAAATTGGGTCCATACCATATAAAAATGGCAGTAATAACGATAAACCCGCTATGCCGCCTAAACCCGGAAAAATACCAATCAGCAAGCCTAAAAAAACGCCGCCGCATAAATACATTAAGTGTGTGGGGGTAAGAATAGTTTGTAGCGCAATTAAAAATGCATCTAACATACTGCTCTCCTTAGATTAAAAAAGTGGCTCACTAAATGCGAGCCACTGTGTACAACAAATCAACATGGTTTTTTAAAAACGCGCGTTGTAGTTTTCGGTTAGGTAATTTCTTACCCATTGTTTGTCAGTTTCAGAAATTGTCAGTGCTGAGCTCAGTGTGTTTACTGCATCTTCGTTTACAAGTTGTGGGTATTGGCCAAGTACTAATTCAGACTCTTCTTTAAAGTTGTCTTGATCAATGACGCGCTGTGCTGCATTGCGCCACTCTGCAATAACGTCATCAGGGGTGCCTTTAGGTAAAAACAGTCCTTTTTGCGCAGCAAAACCGGCTACAAAAAAGGTTTTCCATACGTTGTATTCAACGCCTGTTGGCTTTTTACCATGGATCATTTCGTATACTTCGCCTACGTGTGGTAAGTCAGGAAACGTTGGGTCGCGTACAATTTTGCCTTCTTTATTAAGTACACCAAACGACATAAGCGGAATCGCTTTACCTTCATCAACTAGCGGCTGTACTTTTTTTAAGTAGGCAGAGGTAGTTTGAAAGTCGATATCCACCTCGCCACGTTCAAACGATAAACGCGCACTGCCACGGCCTTTCATACCAAAAATGGCATGAATGTCTAAATCAAGCATGTCGAAGGCTAATAACCCAACCAAGTCCATTGACGCGGCGCGTTGGCTACCAAATTTAAGTTTTTGACCCTGCAATTTGGCAAGCTCTGATGCGTTTTTAATACCCAGCTCTGGGCGCACATATACCACCGCACCTGTCGGTGTGGCCATAATCACGTTCCAACGTTTTACTTCGTATCTAACGCGTGAATCGCCAAGTAAGTAAGGGATTTGTGTAGAGGCAGAAGTACTAAATACATTTAAGCCATTTGCTTTAGCGCGGCGCTCAAAGCGGTTAGCGCCTTTGGTAGAGCCACCACCTGGAATGTTTTTAACCACAACCACAGGTTTACCATTTAAATGCTGAGAAAAACGCGGACCAAAAAAACGTGCCCATGTGTCAGAGCCGCCACCTTCTTTAAAAGGCACAACCCACTCTACTCGCTCACCATCAAAGCTTACTTCGTCGTTATTGTTTGCATAAGCTGAGCTGATACAAGTGCTTGCTGCTAACACAACAAGCATTGCTTTTAGTCGATTAGGTGCAAAAGTACTTAATTTAATCTTCATAATTTGACCTCTGTTATTCGCTGCAATTATTTAAATAGGTCCTAATAACGTCATTGCATCTATTACGTAGATGAAAGTATTTCGTTAAAAGAAGTTAACAACAGCTAGACTAATAGCCGAAACTGTCATCTACCTGTCATCGATGCCAAACTATCCATTAATTTAAAATTATTTATAAGGCATTGTTTTTAAATAAAAATAAGTTTAATTTTATTTATATAAAGCATAAAAAAAGCGATAACAGACAATCTGCTATCGCATTTTCGGTTGGTTTACTAAGGCTTAGCACCAATTCGCTTAATTAAGTGAGCTATTTTGCCCATTGGTATAAGTTAAGCTATTTTGCTTTCATCCCATACTTTTGCAGGTATGTGTACTTCACCTTTAAATAACATTCTGGCGGTGCGCATTAACCCCGCCGATTTTATATCTAGCGTGTCGTTTTCAAAGCCCCCCTCAAGGAGTAAATCTATTTTACCGCTTGGGTGTTCAACCACTATATTTTGCTGCTCTGAGCTTTGTGGGGTAATTAAGTCGTACGCCACACTGCCTGGCAACATGCAACTAACACTCACGCAAATTGCCCCCGTTACAGAATGGCTGGTATGGCAATTTTGCGGCACAAAGTAGCGCGAAGTTATCGTACCGCCAAATTGCGGCACCGACAGTAAACCGACTTTAGGAATGACTTTTCCGGTTGCATCGCCTAGGCCCATTTTTAGTGACGCCTGCAGGCGAATGCTTTCTATTTTTTGCAGTAACTCTGTATTTGCATCAAGCTCTTGTTTAGTTTCAGAGCCTTTTACACCCAGTGATGGTGCAGGTATTAGTACCATTGGCATGGCAGCATCCACACAACTTACTTCTACGCCATCAAAGGTATCGCGTGCAGAGCCAGTAGGCAGTAATTCACCGGTTTTAGTGCCACACACATCAAAAAACTTAAGTAAAATAGGCGCTCCAGAGCCTGGTACGCCATCAATGGTGGCATCGCCTTCGTACTCTACAAAGCCGTTAGGCGTTTGTACCACAACTTCAATCAGGGTATTGGTATTTACATTTTTAACCCGTACCGTTGTTTCACCGTCGTTTGCAGTAACCAGTCCGTATTCAATTGCCAGAGGTGCTGCACCAGATAAAATATTGCCACACGAAGGGGTTATATCGACTTCATTTTGCTCAATAGCAACTTGCGCAAATAAGTAATCAATGTCTGCATCGGGGTCGGTTGAGCGTGAAATAATGGCCGCTTTACTGGTTAGTGAGTTTCCTCCACCAACGCCGTTTACTTGCAGCGGATCGCCTGAGCCCATTGCTGCAGTTAAAATTTCTTTGCGTTTATCCCACTCTCTCGGTAAATCGTTGGCTAAAAAATAAGTCCCGCGAGACGTTCCGCCGCGCATAATGACACAAGGTATTTTTTTTTGAATAGTCATAATAATCCAGCTTCTAAATCAATTTAAATGAGCAGTAACGGGTTAGTTATTACTTAAAATAACCACGCACTCTTGCACTTGCTCTTGCTTACTTTGCAAAGATTGAGGGGCAAAATTAGTATTACTTGTTGCACTCGCAGCCGTGGCTGTTTGTTGGCTATTTGCACGAAAGTGAATGGCTCTCGGCGTAGGTTTTAACTGAGGTGTAGCGTGTGTTGAGTTCATCGTTTCGCCCTTTCAATGCAATTAAAAACAAGTAACGTCGTTATCAAAACGTTGCCCTTTTTTTAAGAGTAAGGAGCCAAACTGTCACTAACCTGTCACGAAATAAAAATTGATTAAAAAATAACTTTTAAAAATTAAAAAACGCGCAGCATTTTCATGCTGCGCGTTAAAAGCCAATCGAAGGGGGCGTTTAAAACTTAATGGTGTAATCTACATATACACGGTGATCTGCTCTGTCTCCTTTTACACCATCAACACTGCCAGTTTCATCTGTGGTGTAATCTAAAAATAACCAACGTAGGCTTAAGCCTTTTACAGCCGCTACTTTGTAGCGTGTATCAATGGCCCAATATTTTTCATCGGCTGTGCCACCTGCTTTACCTAAGCTTGAATTTTCTGCATCGCTGCCGCTGGTGTAATAAAACTTTGTGGTTAAACCCGGTGCCACTGCTTTTAGGTCAACACCTAAGCGAGCCTGCCAAGTTGACTCATTTTGGTTTGTTAAATCGGCACCAATTAATGAGCGCGTGGGAAACGGGTTAGTCCCGTGATCGCCGCTAAAGTTATCTTCAATCCAAGCATCGTTCACTTTGGTAAATGCGGCGCCTAGTGTCCAAATATCTTTTTTCCAATTGGCATCTAGGTAATAGGCAAAACCATCGTTTTCACTTTTAGTAACGCCTGAAACCGCACCGAGTGCATCTTCATCATCTAAATCGCCACCCTCTGCGCCGGTTACAAATAAATCGCCATCGTCTTGTGAGGTAAATACGCCACTTGAAAGGGTTAACTTACTGTGATCGAGCTTTATAGCGTAGCTGCCTTTAAGCCCAAGCTTTGATAAGTAGTCATGGGAGTTTAAATACTCTGCGTCTATTTTTAGCGCATCTTTTTTGTAGCTTGCGCCCACACCCCAAATAACACTAATTGCGCCGTTATCTGACTGGTCGGTAGAAAAATCTTCCCACTTGTCGTCGTGGCGGCGGCTCCATTTATCGTAGGCGTAACCATATACTTTGGTATTGCCAAACTTGTAGTCACCAAATACACCTCTAAAAGTATTGGGAATTGCGCGGCTACCTGAGCTTTTTAACAACATACTTTTGGTTTTTTGCCCGCCTATTTTTACATGGCCATTGTCGCCAAGTTTAACGTCGATAAAATATTGACCAAATTTAGAAAAACTATCGTCAACGCCGCCTTTTTCATCCCCAGCGGGTAAAATATTATTTTGTGCGCTGCCGGTTGAGTTGTAATTAAGTACCGTATAAGTAGAGACACCCATGCTAATTAAGTCATTCAAATAGCCCGATTGATAATTGAGCTCTATGCCTTGTGCAAACGTTGAGTCGTCGCTGGCGTCGTTATCGTAATCGCGGTCAAAGTAAATTGACCTTAGCTTAATATTAAATTCGTCTTGCTCTGTAAGCCCATTAAAAGAAGCGTACGAAGGAATAGAAACACAAGTTAATACTGCGCCTGTTACTGCAAATATTTTAGAGAACCGTTGAGCCATAGTTGTCTCCGCTACCTTGTTTAATTAAATTTATAGTTGTGTGTAGTGTGTATCAGTTTATTCATGTTGCAATTTACACGGCAAACCTGTCACAAACCTGTCACAAGATAATTACATTTTAGGCAATTGTATTTTTAGCTATTAGATTAAAACTATAGCTTATCTTGCTATAAACGAAGGTATTTGCGTATTGTAAACGTTGCAGTAATTGTTTAGTGTCTTGCACAACTTAAAATTATATTTTTTAATTGCGACTTTGCGGGTGTGCTTAATGAGAATTTTAGCAGTTGAAGACGACGAAGTGTTAGGAGAAGCAATTTGCCAACGCTTCACCAAAATGGGCCAAGGTATAGACCTTGTAACCAGTGGTGATGTGGCTAATTCGCTGTTAAAACGCCATGAGTACGACCTTATTTTACTTGATTTAAACTTGCCCAATTTAAACGGTGAGCAAATATTAAAAAAGCTCAGGGCTCGCTCATCAAATACGCCTGTATTAATTTTAACGGCACGTGCCCAAGTAGAGCACCGCATAGAATTACTCGACTTAGGCGCCGACGATTACCTCACTAAACCCTTTGATTTTGGCGAATTAGAAGCCCGTTGCCGCGCCCTACTTAGGCGTAACCAAGGCCTAGGTAAAGACATTATAAGTTATGGCAATCTCGATTTTGACCGAAAATCATGCACGGTCACTATTGCTAAAGAACTTATTGACTTAAAACAACGAGAATTTAGGTTGCTAGAAATATTTTTAACGCATCAAGGCAAAGTGCTTAATAAAGATGAGTTACTCGATCACTTATATTCGTTTGACGATTCACCTAGCCCCAACGCCATAGAAACCTACGTAGCAAGGCTTCGTAAAAAGCTGGTAAATAGCAGTGTTGATATAAAAACACTGCGTGGTTTAGGCTATCTTTTAGCAGAGCCTAATGAGTAGCAAAACCCTCCCCTCTATTCGCCGGCAGCTGCTTACAATAACCATTGCTTTAATGGTTATAATTACACTTATAACCTATTTTATGGCTAATAATTACAGTAAAAACGCCGCCCAAATTTCATACGATAGGCTACTTGCCAGTGCTGCTTTACAAATTTTTGAAAATACCCACATTGATTACCACGAAATTATTGTTGATTTACCCAGTGCTACATTCGAAACTCTCTCGATGGCCTCAAATGACAGGTTGGTGTATCAAATAACACAAAATCAAGGGGAGCACTTAACTGGCTACAATGGCTTATATCAACACATTTTACAAAAAGCTGACACCCAGTGGCAACGCGCAGAATATGACCCACGAGACAACCTACTAATACAATTTTGGGAAGGTGATTACAAAGGCGAAAACTACCGCTTTATTTTGCTCTCAGATAAGCTCTATGAAGTGGGCGAATCGTTTGATGTAAATATTTTAATAGGCCAAACCACCCAAGCTCGCGATCAGCTCGCCTATGAAATGAATTTAAATGTAATACAAATGGTTATTTTAACGTTTGTAATAGCTATTGTGCTTATATTACTGGGAGTGAATCAAATTTTGCGCCCTATTTACAGCATAAATAAAAAAATACGTCGGCGCTCCCCCACTGACCTACGCCCTATTGATATGTCGGTTCCCAAAGAAATGGCCGATTTAATTTCAACCATTAACCATTTTATATCGCAATTAGAAGTCTCGCTTAATCATTTAAAACGCTTTACTGGCGAAGTGGCTCATCAAATAAGAACGCCCCTTGCAGGCCTTAAAAGCCAGGCGCAAAATGCCATTGAAGAAAGCGATGAAAAAATAAGAACAGAGCAGTTAAATCGTGTTTTATATTCAACAGATTTACTCGACAGCACCGTTACGCAACTGTTAAACCAAGCCACTCTTGCGCACCGCTTTCATAGCCAGCCTTTAATAATGCTTTCGTTGCCGGAGCTGGTAAAGTCTGTGTGTAGAGATGTTGCGGTATCGGCGATTCAACGCGGCGTGATCATCACATATCAAGGTGACGATAATTTAATGATCAATGGCGATTCGTTTGCACTTAGCCAAATGCTACGCAACATTTTAGAAAACGCGATTAAATTTAGCCCACAAAACAAAGAAGTAAATGTGTCTACCGAGCTTCACAGTACAGACAGCGGTTACATAGCCCGTTTATGCGTGGCTGATCAAGGCGTAGGTGTATCCGATGCGCAAAAACAGCATGTGTTTGAGCGGTTTTATAAAAGTAAAGGCGACCCACGTGCCGGCAGTGGCCTAGGCTTAAGCATTGCAAAAGAGGTAGCAGAGCATCATAACGCTGCTATTAAGCTGCTCGATAACAGCCCGTCGGGGCTTATTTTTGAAATAAACTTTCCGTTAATGCTGACCGAGGACGAACATTGAAATTTTTATCGCTGATTTATATTGCCGTTTTTTTTACGTGCTTTGTAGGCTCGCCATTCGTAGCTGCAAAAACTCCTTTAGTATTTCCGGCACAAAGCGAAAATAAATCCGTACTTAAAATATATGGCGGCGCTGATAAAATGGAAATTGCCCCTTTTTTATCGGCCTTTCAAAAAAAATACCCTTTTGTACAAATTGACTACTACGAGCTGAGTACTTTCGAAGTGTATAGCGAATTTTTAGCCGACGTTAAAAACCCGCCCGACGTATTATTAAGTTCAGCAATGAACTTGCAAGTAAAGTTAGTTAACGACGGTTACGCACAGCCTTACAGCTCTGAGCAAACAAATAAGCTTCCTGCATGGGCTAAATGGCGAAATGAAGTATTTGGCTTTACCTATGAAACAGCGGTAATTGCATTTAATAAAGAATTTTTAGGCGAAGAGGTCGCACCAAGTAGCCGCAACGAATTATTAGAGCTAATTCGTAGGCGCAGTGAGCAAATTAAAGGCCGCATTGGCATTTACGATATTACTCAAGTGGGCATAGGTTATTTGCTGTGGGCTCATGACCGCGAGCAAAGCTCAAGCTATGGCCGAATGCTTGAATCGTTTGGCTATCACAGCACGCGTGTATTTAGACGCAGCGCCGACATACTCAAGGCACTTTCAACGGGCGAGCTCACTGTTGGCTATAACATATTAAGCTCTTATGCGCGCACATGGGCGGCGCAGCACCCTAATATTATTGTGGTGCAACCTAAAGACTACACCTCGGTTATTATGCGCAGTGCCATTATTCCTAAACATGCTAAAAATGTAATTGGCGCACAGCTGTTTATTGATTACTTAGTGTCTGTACAAGGGCAAACAGACATGGCCAACTTTACTAATTTTGAGCCAATAAATAACGAAGTAAGAATTAAGCAAAAACATTTACTTGATATATCAGAAGGTCAGCTGCGCCCCGTCCCCCTTGGCATAGAAATATTAGTGATAGACGATCAGATGAAGCGCCAAATAATCATTCAAGAATGGGAAAACGCGTTATTTGAGTACCAATAAATTCGGGGCTTATACCATGTCATTTTTTTAAGGGAACGACTTTAAAGGCAGATTGAGATTACCCACTAAATACACGCCTATTAGCGCATTACTAAGGTTTGGGCAGCAGGCATTAAAAAACCCAGTTATTGATATTCAATAACTGGGTTCAAGAATAATGGTGGAGGAAGAGGGATTCGAACCCTCGTTAGGGATTAACCTAAACACACTTTCCAGGCGTGCGCCTTCAGCCACTCAGCCATTCCTCCACGGTGTTGCTTAGCAACAGCGCGTTATAGTATGAAATAGGTTACACAGGTGCAAGGTCTTTTTAAATTTGTGCTGTTAAGTGTCTAATAATCAATCAGCAATTTACTTTAGGCATAAAAAAACGGCTAAACCTCAGGGTTTAACCGTTTTTTATACATTAGGCTAATTACTTAGCCATGCTAGCTGTAAAGTCTAACATGCGATTAAGTGACTTGAGCGCGCCTTCGCGTAAGTCCATATCTACAAACACTTCTTTACCGCGAGGGTCTATCAGAGCTTCTTCAATCGCTTTTAAGCCGTTCATTGCCATCCACGGGCAATGTGCACAACTTTTACATGACGCGCCTTCACCCGCTGTTGGGGCTGCAAAAAACTCTTTTTCTGGGCATAGCTGCTGCATTTTGTAAAAAATACCGCGGTCTGTCGCTACAATAAACTTATCGTTATCCATTGTTTGCGCAGCCTTTATTAGTTGACTGGTAGAGCCAACCGCATCTGCCAGTGCCACTATTTCTGCAGGTGACTCTGGGTGCACCAATACACCCGCGTCTGGGTGCAGGGCTTTCATATCTTTAAGCGCTTTTGTTTTAAATTCATCGTGTACGATACATGCGCCGTTCCACATGATCATATCGGCGCCAGTATTTTTTTGAATGTAGCTACCAAGGTGTTTATCTGGGCCCCAAATAATTTTTTCACCTTGCTCATCTAGGTGCTCTACAATTTCAAGCGCGCACGATGAGGTTACAATCCAATCTGCACGGGCTTTAACCGCTGTAGAGGTGTTTGCATACACTACAACTTTACGATCAGGGTGCTGATCGCAAAACGCTGAAAACTCGTCAATAGGGCAACCAATATCTAACGAACAGGTTGCTTCTAGCGTTGGCATAACAACTGTTTTGTTTGGCGTTAAAATTTTAGCGGTTTCACCCATAAAACGCACGCCTGCAACGATGATCATGTCTGCATCGTGGCGAGCACCAAAACGTGCCATTTCTAATGAGTCGGCAACACAGCCCCCTGTTTCTTCGGCAAGTGCCTGAATTTCAGGATCTGTATAGTAATGGGCTACCAGCACTGCATTTTTATCTTGCAGTAGTTGTTTAATACGTGCTTTATATTCGCCTTGCTCGTCTTTAGTCAACGGCGCTGGCTTAGGAGGAAAGATATAACCTTCAGGCATAATAGTTTGAGCTAGACTCATGTTCTCGACCACTTCATCTACAGTGCATTAATTACGGCAAATTATACGAGAATACACGGGCAAATAACAGCTATCTGGGCATGCTGTTTATAAATAAAAATAAGAAACTGATTTAAATAAAATAAGGGAAGAGTTGAGATTTTTTAGAAGTGGTGGGTCATGATGGACTTGAACCATCGACCAATGGATTAAAAGTCCACTGCTCTACCAACTGAGCTAATGACCCGCTCTAAATTCTGTATAGAATTAACATGCTGCGTAAATCCGCCGATTAAACCAAACTTTATTTTAATAAAGAATGGTGGGTCATGATGGACTTGAACCATCGACCAATGGATTAAAAGTCCACTGCTCTACCAACTGAGCTAATGACCCGCTCTGTGTGCTTACTATTAAGTGAGCTGCGTAAATCCGCCGATTGAACCAATCTTTACTTAAATAAAGAATGGTGGGTCATGATGGACTTGAACCATCGACCAATGGATTAAAAGTCCACTGCTCTACCAACTGAGCTAATGACCCGCTCTGTGTGCTACTGTTTAAGATAGCTGCGTAAATCCGCCGATTAAACCAATCTTTACCTTAATAAAGAATGGTGGGTCATGATGGACTTGAACCATCGACCAATGGATTAAAAGTCCACTGCTCTACCAACTGAGCTAATGACCCGCTCTTTTTGCCGCATTTTGAGTGGGGTAACCATTCGT
Source organism: Pseudoalteromonas sp. CST2 (assembly GCF_028599385.1). Classification (NCBI taxonomy): domain Bacteria; kingdom Pseudomonadati; phylum Pseudomonadota; class Gammaproteobacteria; order Alteromonadales; family Pseudoalteromonadaceae; genus Pseudoalteromonas; species Pseudoalteromonas sp. CST2. The sequence continues at coordinate 40,627 of NZ_JAQREO010000006.1, read as the reverse complement.
TTGCTGCGGGCGCTTATAATACTTATTTATAAAATGAGTGCAACCGAAAATGTCTCTTTTTTTCAGTTTTTATGCCTAGGTGAGCAAAATTAAAGCGTTTGTGCTCAAACTACATGCAAATACAAGATTCGCCGAGTATTTCTATGTAGTTTGAGCTTTAAATACACCGCTTAAATGCGTCCTAATTAGCTAGACGCTCGGTTGCAAGTTTTGCAGCAGTTGTACTTGGATATTGGTTAATTAGATCACCCAATATTTTTTGTGCCTCTTGATTCAGGCCTTGCTCTTGTAAAAGCGTGCCTAACTTTAACATGGCATCTGGTCGTTTATTTGAGTTTGGAAACTCATTAACCACAACTTTAAAATGCTCACTTGCTTTTACACCATCATTTTTAATAGTCAGCAACTGCCCAAGCCAATAATGTGCATTAGAGGCATACACAGAATTAGGATAGGTTGTTAAAAATGTTTGAAACTCAGGAATAGCTTGGTCGTAGCGTTTATCTTTCATTATTAGCGCTACTGCACGCTCATACGCTTCGTTTTCAGATAAGTCACTGCTATAGGTTTGTGCGTCGCTCGATTGCGTGTAATCGGTTGCAGGCGCAGCAGCGGGTTGTGTATACGCTTGGCTTACGCGGTTTTCTATTTCTTGATAAAGCTCACGCTGGCGCTGAAGTACTTTTTCAAGTTTATAACTTTGCTCTTCAGTAACACCGCGAATTTGGCTTACTTCATCTTGAAGTAGATTAAGTTGTTGCTGTAATTCAACTTGTAATAAGTTTCGCGACTGCATCATGTTTTCTAGTGACGCTAAACGCTTCTCTATGCTCGACTGTGAACTTGCAGCTTCTGAAACAGGAGCGGGAGCAGCCAAAACTTGGGTGCTCCCGCTCAATATCATGGCTGCCAAAATAATTTTCGGCTTCATAATATCTCTTATCTTAGTAAACTAGTACCGCACGGCGGTTTTTAGCGAAAGCTGATTCAGTGCGAGATTTAACCATTGGTTTCTCTTCACCGTAGCTAACTACTGACATTTGGCTAGCAGAAACACCTAAGCTTTGTAGGTATTTTTCTACAGCTTGGCCACGGTGCTCACCTAGTGCAATGTTGTACTCAGGCGTACCGCGCTCATCAGCGTGACCTTCAATTAATACTTTTACTGAAGGGTTCTGAACTAAAAACTCAGCATGTGCACGAAGTAATTCTGCGTACTTGTTCTCAACAGTTGCTTTGTCGAAGTCAAAGTAAATAATTTGTTCTTGACGAAGCGCTTCATACTTTTGACGAAGTTGCTCTTCTGCTTGTTGTTCAGGTGAAATTGTTGCTACTTCAACTGTATCCGTGTTTGTTGATTGCTCAACTGCACTTTGATTTGATTGGTTAGCTGCGCCTTCATCAATATCTGAAGATGAGCTACAAGCGGCTAATGTCATTACTGGCACAGCGATTAGCAGGCCTTTAAGTACTTTGTTAAGTTGCATTGAGTAGATTCCTATTTTTGAGTAAACCAGCAAATATTACTGTAAATATGGCGACCAAGCTGGTGCCTTTACTTGTCCGTCTAGCACGGGTAAACGTGCTTTAAAGCGACCGTCCATCGATACCAGCGCGAGTACCTGTTTATTATTATGAAGCGTGCTATAAATGATCATCGAACCGTTTGGCGCTATGCTCGGTGATTCATCAAGGCGAGTTCGCGTTAATACTTGAAACGCGCCTGTAGCCAGCTCTTTCTTAGCAAGATGGTACTGCCCGTTGGTACGGTTAACCATCACTAATTCTTTACTGTCTGGCGTTATAGAACCCGCTAGGTTCATATCGCCGTCGAAGGTCAATCGTTGTGACCTACCAGTTCTTAAATTTAACTTATAAATCTGGGCATTACCACCCCTTTCAGATGTAAACACAATATCCTGGCCATTTGGATACCAAGATGGTTCAGTATCTATACTACGGTGGCGTGTAAGGCGTGTTTCTTTACGGGTTGCTAAATCTAAAACGTAAACTTCGGTTGCACCTGTTTTATCTTTAGAAAGCACCAATAACATTTTTTTGCCATCGGGTGAAAACTGCGGTGCACCGTTAATACCACGGTAACTAGTGATCAGCTCACGCTTACCTGAGTATAGGTCTTGAATGTAAATTTGGCTTTGGCGGTTTTCAAACGTTACATAAGCAAGCTTAGTACCGTCTGGTGACCAAGCTGGCGACATTAACGGCTCTTTTGAGCGCAATAATACTTGCTCGTTAAAGCCATCGTAATCGGCAACCACTAATTGGTATGGCTTAGCTTGGTCTTCACGTACGATTACATAAGCAATTTTAGTTAAAAACGCGCCTTTTTCACCGGTTAGCTTTTCATATACTACATCGCTTATGCGGTGTGAATAACGGCGAAAGCCACTTTCACCAATTACGCTTTCGCGCGCTTCTAAAATATGATCTTGGCTTTTTACTAGTTTACCGCTGCTCATCATTTGAGTTTGGCCACCGGTAATTTGCCCACGAATAACATCAACTAATTCGTAGCGTACTAAGTAACGCCCATCAGTTTGCTGCTCTACCTCGCCTACTACAACCGCTTCTACACCTTGGTTTACCCATGCTGCGTAGTCAATGTCGCCATCTTTATTAGGAAGCTGTGGCATTTGTGCTACATCTACCGGTTTAAACTTACCACTGCGCATTAAATCGGCAGCAATTACATCGCTCAATTTTTGTGGAATTGGGCCAACACCGTTGTATTTAAAAGGCACGATGGCAATAGGACGTGCGCCGTCTACACCTTCAGTTATTACAATTTCAAGTGCCGCATTCGCTACACCCTGAAACCCTAATAATATAACTACAAAGGCTATTTTAATTTTGCTGAACATATCATTCCTTTAAAATTCTGGCTTGATTGTTAAATTAATATTCTTAAGTTGCTCGAATACGTCTTTGTCTTTAGATACAGGTAATGTATCGGCCATGCGCACAGCTCTAAGTGCAGCTTCACACACTAGCTTATCACCCCCTAACGATTTAACTTGCGTTACTAAACCATTAAACCCAAGACGAATATTTACTCGACACTGTTGGTTTTTCATTTTTTCATCAATCAGTAAGTTTTGCTGAATGCGCGCCATAATTAAAGCACGGTACTTATCAACTTCGCTCACTACTTGCTGTTGGCGTATTTTACTACGTGCAGCCTGCTCTTTAGCAAGTTGTTCTTGTAACATTTGCTCTTGCAGCGCTTGCTGACGTTTACGCTCGGCTTCTTTTGCACGCTCTTTAGCTTCTGCTTCACGCTTTTTACGCTCTGCTTCGGCTTTTTTCAGTGCCTCTTCTTCTGCTTTGCGTTTATCTGCAGCAGCTTTAGCGGCGTTTTCAGCTTCTTGCTTTTGCTTTTCAGCTTGTTTTGCTTTAGCACGCTCTTTTTGTTCAATTTCGCGCGCTTTTTTAGCTTCAGCCTCAGCTTGTGCTTTTTCTTTCTCTTTTGCTTTGCGCTGTTGCTCTAGCTTTTTAATATTACGCGCTTCGGCTTCACGCTGTTTACGCGCATTCGCGGCTCTGCGTTCTAAGTCGCGAATGCGTTTATCTTCAGCGCGTTTTTTAGCATCTTCTTTTTTTTGTAGCTCAGCAATTTTTTGCTCAACTTGTTTTTGATCAACCGTGACCGCCGAAACCGCATTATCAGGCTCAGGAATAGCCGAATTAAGAGTCACTTCCATTACTTTAGGTGCCGGTGGGTGTATATTTGCAGTTGCCCACAAAAAGCCCCCTAAACCTAAATGTAAAAGTACTGACTTGATTATAGAACTATTCATGTTACTACTGTGTCCCCTCAAAGGATTCTGTCATTAAACCCACAGATGGTACGCCAGCATTCTTTAAAAAGTCCATTAATAACAATACTTCTTGGTAAGAAACCTTACCAGAGCCTTTAATCATTACTGGTACATCAGGGTTTTTCATTAGCTGTAGCTTAATAACCGCGGCCACATCAAGTGCTTCCATTGGCTCTTCTGGATCAGTGCCTATGCTTACATAGTACTTACCTGCCGAGTCAATTGAGGCAATAATGGGTGGCGTGTCTTTAGTATCAACTAAATCCGACTCTTCCATTTTTGGTAAATCAACTTTCACACCGTGAGTAATAAGCGGTGCTGTTGCCATAAATATAATTAGCAATACCAACATTACATCAATGTAAGGTACTACATTAATTTCTGCGACCGGACGGCGCTTCTTACGCTGATACATTCGCTTTAGCCTCTATTTGGGTAGCTGCTTGACGGTGTAAAATATTGGCAAATTCTTCCATAAAGTTGATGTAGTGTGATTCTAGTTTTTCAACTTTATTAGCAAAGCGGTTATACGCAATAACAGCCGGAATAGCCGCAAATAAGCCCATTGCCGTTGCAATAAGTGCCTCAGCAATACCTGGCGCTACCATTTGTAATGTTGCTTGCTTCACTTCACCAAGTGCAATAAAGGCATTCATAATACCCCACACCGTACCGAATAAGCCGATATACGGACTAATTGAACCCACTGTTGCTAAAAATGATAAGCTCGATTCTAGTTTTTCGATTTCACGCGACAGTGCCACACGCATAGAGCGATGCGTACCTTCCATTACAATGCCTGCACTTTGAAAGGTGTTCTTTTTATGGCGTGCAAACTCTTTAAAGCCTGATGTAAATAACGCTTCAATACCATGAGATTGACCGCTACGTGATGAGATTTCGTTGTATAGTTTGCTTAAGTCGATACCTGACCAAAATTTTTGTTCGAATTTTTTTGCATCAGACAAGGCGTCGCTAATTGCTTTTTTGCGCTGAAAAATAATTGCCCATGACATAACAGACATTGCTACTAGCGCTAGCATTACTAACTGCACAAGCAAACTGGCTTCTAGAATTAGATCTAAAAAATTAAGCCCTGATCCCACGTTAAACTCCTAAATAATTTCAAAAAACGTCAATTTGGTTATTTTGTGTAAATAAGACCATTGTAACGGCCATAAGTTGCATCTAGTGTATCGAGTCAAGGGTTTACTGACAACGATATTGCTATGAATTGGCAACAAAAAACGTTAAACATACGCTTAATCGCTTGTTTGTTTCTAAAACGCGACTACCGCGTTTAGTAAAACACAACTTAATACTACAAAAGTGCGTAAATATACGCAGTAAACTTAATAAAACGCACCGTTTATTCATAAAAAGTGCATAAGCACGCAAAAGTAATTCACGCCACTTTGCATGTACTAATATAACTAATACTGCAACAATACAGCTCAGACCAGTTATTTATTAATTTTCAGCCACTTATAAAGTTAACGAATAATTAACGTACAAGATTCGAACAACAAAAAAATTCATCAGATTAGTTTTTCTTATCTGAAATTTTAAATTTTCTAGTTTGAACAAAAAATGCTTATTCCGTATTATTCTCCCATACCGAGCTTACGCACTGAATGAAACATTTTTCATTAAGCCAAGTTCTTAGTAATAGGATTTTTAATCGTATTACATTGTTTTACTCTTTTTGGATAAAACCTGATTAAGTAAAACGTAGTTCCCTGGATTACTTCCTTCAACTTGTTGTTTGCCCGCATTATATGCGGGCTTTTTTTTGCCTAAATTTTACCGCTAACTTGGCATACAACCGGTATAAATTACACAATCTGTTTAATTGCCAACGGTGTATTTACTATCTTTTTTTACCAGTTTGTATTATTAAATTATCTACTTTCAGTAGAAAGCATGTTTATAACAAGGTAAAACTTATTAACACGAATAGTGCTACATCTAGTCTCTTATGTTGCTACTGCTTTAAAGCTAACTGGTTTTAATGGTACGCAGCATAGCCACGCCAGTCTTAACGTTAAGTGAATTACAAAACGATTTTAATTTATTGGTTACATTTGCAACAAAGTGGCTGAAAGCTGAGTAAGTTTTAAAAAAACTATACTAATTTTCTTAATTAAGTGAGCTATGTTGAGGCTGGAAAAACGTGTTGATAGCTAGGCAAAAAATTCGCTATTTCGTTGTTCTTGGCAATTGCTCCTGCACTGCTATACATTCTGCATGCAGTCGTAAATGAGAGTTTTTAACGCAGGTAGCGATACGTTTGCCTCGTAAAATGATTAAGTGTTATTGCAAATTGGTATTACATTTAACAGAGGAAGTAGCCCGCTACATTTTCTGTAACAGGCTAAAGAGGGGTTAATCTTGTTTTGGGAGTAAACCAAAGTGATGATACGCATTGTCTGACACAATTCGCCCGCGCGGTGTGCGCTGTATAAAACCTTGCTGAATTAAAAACGGCTCTATTACATCTTCAATGGTTTCTTTTTCTTCGCCTATGGCGGCGGCTAAATTATCTAGCCCTACAGGCCCACCCATAAATTTTTCGATAATGGCAAGTAAATATTTACGGTCCATGTAATCAAACCCGCTTTTATCTACGTCAATCATATCAAGGGCAAGCTCAGCAACTGAGGCATTTACTGTACCATCTGATTTTACTTGCGTGTAATCGCGCACACGACGTAATAAGCGGTTTGCTATACGCGGTGTGCCTCGTGAGCGTTTTGCAATTTCGGTAGCGCCATCGTCGCACATTTGTAAATCTAGGTAATGTGCAGAGCGCCCCACTATATGCGATAGGTCAGCTACCGAGTAAAACTCTAAGCGCTGCACTATACCAAAACGGTCTCTAAGTGGTGAGGTAAGTGAGCCTGCGCGTGTTGTCGCGCCAATAAGCGTAAACGGCGGTAAGTCTAATTTAATAGAGCGTGCAGCGGGGCCTTCACCAATCATAATATCGAGTTGGTAATCTTCCATTGCGGGGTAAAGTATTTCTTCAACTTGTGGGCTGAGTCTGTGTATTTCATCAATAAACAGCACATCGCCTTCTTCAAGGTTGGTAAGCAATGCAGCAAGGTCGCCAGCTTTTTCAAGTACTGGGCCTGAAGTGGTTTTAATACTTACATTAAGCTCATTGGCAACAATATTAGCAAGCGTGGTTTTACCTAAGCCCGGCGGGCCAAATATTAATAGATGATCGAGCGCTTCACCGCGGCTGCGCGCTGCCTCTATAAATATTTCCATTTGCTGCTTAACATGCGGCTGACCTTTGTAGTCGGCTAAAAGCTTGGGCCTTATTGCGCGGTCTATGGTGTCTTCGTTGGTTTTTTCGCTCGCGTCAATTAAACGATCAGCTTCAATCATGGGTTACTCACAACATTGATTTTAAAGATTCTTTAATAAGAACCTCAGTAGACATATCGGGTTTACTTACCGATTTTACTGCTTTTTGCGCCTGTGGCAATTTATAACCAAGCGCAACAAGTGCCGATACGGCATCGTCTGCAGCATTATTGGCAATTGTTGCATCGCTAGGAGGCTCTATAACGGCATTATCGCTAAATGGCGTAAATAAATCGTTACCCCAATCTTTTAAGCGGTCTTTCATTTCTAGCACTAAACGCTCAGCGGTTTTTTTACCCACACCCGGTAATTTAACCAATGTTGTGGCATCTTCGTTGTTTACGCAACTAACAAATTGCTGCGCCGACATGCCCGACAAAATAGCTAAGCCTAGTTTGGGACCCACACCATTTGCTTTTAATAGTTCTCTAAAAAGCGCGCGCTCGGTTTTATTATTAAAGCCAAATAATAATTGTGCGTCTTCGCGTACTACAAAGTGCGTGTACACTATGGCGTTTTCGCCAATATTGGGTAAGTCGTAAAAACAGGTCATGGGCATTTGTACTTCGTAGCCTACGCCGCTTACTTCTAATAAAATTTCGGGCGGCTGCTTTTCAACTAAAATGCCATTTAAACGGCCAATCATATTTATTTCCTTAAACGTCCTCTAACGGTTTTGCTTGCGCTACCCGCTAGTTTTATTAAATTTTGTTCTGAGTGCGCATGGCAAATTGCAATGGCAAGCGCATCGGCCGCATCGGCTTGCGGTGTGCCAGGTAATTTTAAAATATTTTTTACCATGTGTTGCACTTGCGATTTATCGGCGCCGCCATTACCTACCACGGCTTGTTTAATTTGCCGGGCTGAGTATTCAAATACGGGTAAGTCGGCCATAGAGGCTCCCACTATCGCGGCACCTCGGGCTTGGCCAAGTTTTAGCGCGGCATCCGGGTTATGCGCCATAAATACTTTTTCTATGGCAAAGGTTTCGGGGGAGAACTGCTCTATTATTTGCGTGATCCCTTGGTAGATCATTTTTAATCGTATGGGGAACTCATGCTCGGCTAATTTAATGCACCCGCTTCCTAAATAGGTAAATTTAGCGCCTTGATGCGCAACCACACCATAACCTGTTAAACGTGAACCTGGGTCAATCCCTAAAATAATGGCCAAACAGCACACTCATTATTGTTATTTTTCAATAACGGTAATAATGCCAGAGCACTGTATAAATTACCAGTGGCGAGTAAAAACAAAAACGCCCGCAATTTAGTGCGGGCGTTTAGCGTTAAAAGTATAGCTTAGGCTAAAGCACGTACTAAGCCTTGGGTATTTTGTTTAAGTTTACGGGCAATCATAAAGTAGCCAAGCGCGGCTACAAACACCCCGCCCGACACAGGCCCTATTAGCCAAATTGTCGGGTGCAATTTACCGGCTAAGTCAAACATTTGCTGCTGAACAATCAGCAAGGCTACATCACTAAATAATGCGGCTACAAACCCAGCTAAGCCACCTAATAGCAAAAACTCATAAAGCGTCGCATTTTTTATTAGCCGCCCTTTGGCGCCTAAAGTTCGCAGTATTACTATTTCTTGCATTCGCTCGCCAAGACTCGCTTGCACCTGAGATATAAGCACTAATGCACCACACAAAACCACAATAGCAAGCACAAAGCCAATAGCTAACGACACCTGCTCAATGGTTGACTGTATTTGCTTAACAAAGTTATCTACATCGATGGCGGTAATGGTTGGATAAGTGCGCAGTAACTGGCTAAACGCTTTCTTTTGCTCTGGCTCTATACGCACAGATGAAATATACGTTGCCGGAAAATCTTTTAGCACGTCGGGGCTTAAAATAATAAAAAAGTTAGGTTTTAGCGTCGCCCAATTTACTTTACGCACACTGGTAATTTTGGCGTCAAATGATTGCGCACCAATTAAAAATGTTAAGGTGTCGCCTATTTCTACGTCTAGGCGCTCCAACATAGACTCCTCAACCGATGCCTCACCCACTGCGCCTTCGCCAAACCACTGCCCTTGCACAATTTCGTTTTGGGCTGGCACATTATCAAGCCAGGTTAGATTAAGCTCACGGCCAATGCCTGAACGCGCTTCTTCATCTTTTTTCTCGTTATCTTGCAACGACACTTTACGCGCCACAAGCTCGCCATTTACCGCATTTACTCGCCCACGAATGGTTGGATAAAAATCCGAAACTAAAATATCGTTCTCTGCTAGGTAATTATTTACAGGCTCTAGTTCGTTTTGCGTAATATTAACTAAAAATGCATTAGGTGCATCGGCGGGTAATTGAGACTGCCAATCTGAGATCATGTCGTTTTTAAGCACAATCAAAAACAATAGCAATTTAATCGCCAATGAAAAGCTAATAAGCTGCACCGCATTTACGTTGGCACGCTTTTGTATAGAAGCAATAGCTAACGACCAACTATTGCCTGGTTTTAAACCTAATTTACGACCACCGCCAAATATTAGTTTTGAAATAACAAACAAAACCGCAATCAAAGCAAGCGTAGAGACAAATAAAATAAGCGTTATTTTAATGTTGTTACTAAATAACCACATTAATAAAAACACCGTAAGCGCGCTTAAACCTAAGTGCACACGGCTTACCGCTAGTCTGTCGCCTAAATTACGGCGCAATACCCTAAGCGGTGGAATATCAAATAAATCAAGCAGTGGCTTAATAGAGAACATAACTGCACATATAACGCCTGTGCTAATGGCCACCAGCCAAGGTTTAAACCCGGCGGCAGGTAAACTCATATCCATACTTTTTGCTAAATAACCAGTGGCTATTTCTTGCAAACCGTAACCTATGGCTAATCCCACAATAACCGCTAAAGCACACACCATGAGTAAGTGCATAAAATATATTTTACGAATTAATGCACGGCTTCCGCCAAGGGTTTTCATCATTGCTACGGGGTCGTATTGGCGCTCACAATAACGCTTTGCCGACACAGCAATAGCAACCGTAGCCAAAATAATGCCCAGCAAACCGGCCAGTAATAAAAAGCTTTCTGCACGGTTTAAGCTATTTGATATGGGCGACTGCCTATCTTTTACACCATACCAACGTTGGTTTTCAGCCATTTGCGGCTTTAACCATTCATAAAACCGCGTTATATCTGATTCATCGCCTGCATAGAGTTGGCGATAATTTACTCGGCTGCCAGGTTGAATAACCTCAGTTTTTGCAACATCAGCAATATTTATAAGCACTCTGCGGCTGCTCGAAAATACATTAAACGGCGCATCTGGCTCTTCAACCACCACTTTTTCTACATTAAATACTGCTGCGCCTAGCTCTACTTGGCTGCCAATATCAATATTTAAGCTGTAAAAAACCGATTCACTTAGCCACACATTGCCAGGCTTTGGGCCGCCCTGCGCTACTTGTGTTTCGCCAAGCAACGATGATTTTACTTTTAACTCGCCTTTTAACGGGTATTCGTTAGATGCCGCTTTTACCGAGGTAAATTGCATCTCGTCGTTGGCAAATAACATGGTATCAAAGTAGATCATTTGCGCAGTTTGTAAGTTTTCTTGTTTGGCTTTGCTAATAAACGCCGTATCTAGCTCATGGGCGCTTGCCAGTACTCTATCTGCGGCAATAAACGCGCTACTTTTTTGCGCTATGCTTTGTGCTATTCGCTCAGTGACCATAGACAGTGTAAGCACCGTTAACACCGCCAGCGCAATGGCGGCACTAATTACCGTAAGTTCGCCGCGGCGAAATTCACGTGCAAATAATTTAAGTGCTAACTTAGCCCACATTCGCTACGTCCTCTTTTGAGTTTTTAACTAAGCAGCCCGCTTCAATTTGTACAATATGCTGGCACTTTTGCGCGAGTGCTTCATCGTGAGTTACTAAAATTAGCGTTGTGCCGTGCTGCTGGTTTAAATCAAATAATAGTGACTCCACCATTTTGCCGTTTTTACTGTCTAAATTTGCAGAAGGCTCATCGGCAAATAAAATTTTAGGTGTGCCAATAAAAGCGCGGGCAATGGCTACACGTTGCTGCTCACCACCAGAGAGTTGCGATGGGTAATGATCAATACGATGGCTCAGCCCCACTTTTTCTAATAGGGCTAGAGCTTGCTCTTTGGCATCGCTTTCGCCAGCAAGCTCTGCCGGCAGCATCACGTTTTCAAGTGCGGTTAAGCTTTGTACCAACATAAAAGATTGAAATACAAAACCTACTTTTTCAGCACGCAATGCCGCGCGTTGCTCTTCATCTAATTTATGTAGCGGCTCGCCATCAAGGGTAATTTCACCACTGCTGGCGGTATCTAGCCCCGCTAATAAACTTAATAACGTGGATTTTCCTGAGCCAGAGGTGCCAACAATAGCAACTGACTCGCCATGCTTGACATTAAAGCTGATGTCGCTGAGGATGAGCAACTCACCTTCGAAGGTAGAAACTACTTTAGACAAACCATTTACTTGAATAATATTTAATTGAGAAAGCGCTGACATATGACTCATTCAATCCTACGTTTTGTATTCGTTTTATTTTTAGTTATCAAACCACTTAGTGCGGCGGCCGACAACACGATTTTAATACTTGGAGACAGTTTAAGTGCAGCCTATGGGCTTAAACAAGAGCAAGGCTGGGTTAAATTGTTACAAGATAAATACGATGCAGAGCAGCGTAATATAGAGCTAATTAATGCCAGTATTAGTGGCGAGACTACCGGTGGCGCTTTACGCAGGCTAGATGCCTTACTAGCGCAATACCAACCAAGCCATGTACTTATTGAGCTTGGTGCTAATGATGGTTTACGTGGTTTTCCGGTAACAAAAATGCAGGCCAACTTAACGGATTTAATCGAAAAAAGCCAAGCTGAAAATGCCATGGTCGCGTTAATGGAAATTTACATTCCCCCTAATTACGGGCCGCGTTACAGTAAAATGTTCACTGACAGTTTTACACAAGTAAGTGAAAAAACAAATGCTCATTTACTTAACTTTTTTATGCTTAATGTGGCAGATAAGCCAAACTTAATGCAAAAAGATCAATTACATCCAAATAAAGAAGCACAACCGCTGATACGCGATGAAATGTATGACTCGATCAACCAATGGCTAAATAAAGATTAGGGCGTGTTGTTCTTTGGTGGTTTAACATGGGCTGCACGGCATGTGCTTACTAAGGGCGATACGCCCTTAGTTTAAAGTTTTTTAGCTCATTTGCACAATAAACACGCAAACAAACAATCACTTATTGATTTTTAATAAAATATACGTACTATTGCAAACAACGTCGGTATGTAGCGCAGCTTGGTAGCGCACTGTCATGGGGTGTCAGGGGTCGCAGGTTCAAATCCTGCCATACCGACCATTTAACCTCCTCTTTATTTCTTTTTCACTGTCATTTTTCTGTATTACCTTGTATACCTAGCATTAAATACTATGTGTTTAAGGATGACTTATGAAAAAACGTATTGTGTTTCCTCTGCTTTTATCTCTTTTTATTTCAAGCTTTGCGTTTGCTCAGGGTAGTTTTCGACTTAAAAACGGAAATCTATTAAGTGTGGGTAAAACTAAATCTGACATTATAGCTGTAGTGGGCGCACCACTTTATAAAGATGTACTTAATGAAGCTGTTGATATTGGTAATGGCGACAATTTAGTTAAAACAGAAGAGTTTACTTATAAACTAAAAGGCTCAATTGGTGGGATGTACATTGTATTGATCCGTTTTGAAAATAATATTGTGACCAGTATTAGTTCAAAACAAGTCGACAGGCTTTAAATATTTTAGAGTTAGTTTTAAGCATTTAAAAGCGCCATACGGCGCTTTTAAGTTTTTATTAGTGTGTACGCCCTACGCCGTTACGCACCATGTCTTTACCGTTTTCAAATACCTCGGCTGTTATGCCACGCGCCAGTAATAACTGTTGTTTGTCGTCAAATACTGCAACAAAATGGCTGCCGTCTTTATTGCTTGTAGCCATACCTACACCCGATACACCTTTTAAGCCTAAGCCGCCGTTTTCTACCATTACTAAAAAGTTTTCTAGCTCTGCTAGGTTGTCGATTATGTCGTGCTCGTTATTCATAAATTGCTCTTTGTAAAATCTGCTTGGTTAATGCCTATTCGTAAAACGTAACCACTAAATTAAGCGAATAGGTATAAATTACTTGGGCGCTATTTTAAAGCCGATTAAAATAAACATAAACCTTTGTATCGGGTTATTAAGTATATTTAGTACTAGCGCTTAAGGTTAAAAGCGCTCTACATTCAGTGACAAATTACTTAACGCGCAACCATACGGCTGGGTATTAACGCGGTAATAATGCGTATTTTTTGTGGCAGTTAAATTTATTAAAAGGTCATCGTGTTGCCCTACCGCACTTTGCTCTTGGCTTAGGCACATAGCTTGCGTAAGCGAGCGTAGTTTTGAATCGGTTAATATATTGGCAAATCGCTGTACCGGTAAAGGTGGTATTTTAACAGGCGCTAATGCTTGGCTAATGGTGCGCTCGCTAAGTTCAAACCCGGCATTAGTAATATCTATTACACTGCGAGCAGGCCAGTACGAGTAGTTATAGCTGTTTGCTTTTTGCTGCGTACTTAAATGCGCAACCCCACTTTGCCCTATTACGGTCATTAAATTTCCTTTGTTGGATTTAATAACAACAAGGGCTGTGTTTTCATCAATACCAAAACCGTGCTTAATATCACCGTTTTTTTGCTTTGCGGTATTTAATGTACTGGCTAAGTTTAGCGTTTGATTTTGCTCACTAAAGCGAGTGCTGAGTGGCCCATAGGTAAACGTGTTTAACCCGTTAAGTGCATTAGGCTGTGGGGCAAGCTTTGCTTTTAATACCGCTTCGCTTTGGTGCTGTGAGAGATAGACGTTTTCGCTTTGTATTTTGCTTCCTGCACCTAGCCCTACAATAACAGGGCGAGTTTTAAGCGCGTTAGTCCAAGGGTAGGCAGTATTATTTTCATCATACAGTGCTTTTAAAGCATTTTTAGCCGTGCCGTCGCTAAATAAAACACCGGTACTGGTGTTTATTAAATTAACTAACGCCTCAACCCCATTATTACAAAATGTTTGCTCATCCTTTGTGAGCTCGGGGTATACATTGCTGCGATTATACAAGTTCATTTGTGAGTGACGCAGCGCCGGTAAATCACTACAGGTATTGTTAGTAATTGCTTTAGCAAGTGCAGGTGTAAGCGGCAACCATTGGCTGGTTACACCTTTTGGTAAAAGCGTTTTAAGCGCCTCTACCTGTGCGTATGGGTCGCGCTGGGCTGCGCTAATAATTAATAAGGTGGGTGTTGGGTTAGAAACCTTTAAGCTCCCCGCTATAAATTGCAATATGCCGTTGCTTGGTGGCTCAGCTTTTGGGGTGGTGTTTGCATGAGGTTGTTCGAGCATATCAAACACAAAGTTAAACTCTTGCTTTGTTAGGCTATTAAGTTGCTCGTTGTTTATATCTCGCCATTGCCAAAGCAGCTCACTTTTAGAGACTGCGTTTGCATTTTTGCTACTAAGGGCACGTAAGGTATTTAAAACATTTGCTTGGTTATTTGTATTGTTAGTGGGCCAATTTAATTTTATTTGCTCAATATTAGTATTGGTTACCTTAAACACACTTTGTGACTTTGAGTTATTTTGCGTATTGCAACTTTGCGCCGCATTAGCACTGCAACTATTAATTGTACTACCGGCTAAAATAAGGGTTTGATCTTGCTGCTGGGCAGCCCCTTTAAATGAAAATAAAGTAAATAAAACGAATATAAAGCTCACTCGCTTAGTAAAAAAAGCACGGGTACGCATAACGCTCTCAAAAATGATCTAAATAGGCGTTAAGTTTAACAGCATGTAATGGTAGGCTAAATAGTAAATGTGGGTCTCAATGATTGCGACACATGGCATTAGTGTATAAAGCTAGTTTGACTGCTAGTTACAAAAGCGCGATGTGCGTTTTACGCAGCCAATACTCTTACATTTAATCATTAACCTTACTTATTATCCTTACTCTGTTTTACAAACAAATTAGAGGCTATATCAATAGGGTAATTATCATTTATTAGCTCGCTAATAAATTCAGAACACGCAGATGGCGGAGCAATTAAATAGCTTTTATGCTTAGCGCGCGTGATCCCTACGTACAATAAACGTCGCTCCTCTGAATGATTAAAGGTATCTTGTGCGGGCAATAATGCCTCAACAAGTAAATTGCCAGGGTTATTGCTTGGAAAACCTAACTTGCCTTGCTCAAAACCTATAATAATACAGTAATCAGCCTCGAGTCCTTTAGAGCCATGCAGTGTCCAAAAATGCAGTGGGTTAGCAAAGTTGTTACCTGCTAAATGCTGCTCTACCTCATTAAGCATAAACCGATAGCGGCTCAAGACGGCAATACTGGCTGTGTTATTATTTTTATTAATTGTGGCTAAAGTTTGCTGCACTTTTAGTGCTACTGACTTTTTACCTTGGTGTAAATCGTCAAGCAAAACAACTTGAGGGGTGCTTACTTGCGTATGTGTGGTGATGTGCTTTTTATATTGTTCAGGGTTTTGCATTACAAAGCGCCCCGCTACCTCACTAATACTGTTGTTATATCTAAACGTTTTTTGCAATAACGTGAGTGAGTGACTGCCTATTAAATCGTTAAACTGCGTGGTGAGCGCCAAATTACCGCCTGAAAACCGATAAATAGCCTGCCAATCATCGCCAACCGCAGTAAAACAAGGTTGTGGACCACTCTTTATTAACGTATTTAAAAACGCCATGCGTGCGCATGAAATATCTTGAAATTCATCAACTAAAATATGGCGCCAAGGTACACTTACCTCCCCCGATTTAACCGCCTGAGCTGCGCTTGCAATCATGTCGTCAAAATCAATAGCATCTTGCTCTTTTAATTTTTCGTAGTATGCACGCTGCATTGCCACCAATAATATTGCATAACTTTTATGATTTATAATGCCACTT
This sequence comes from Pseudoalteromonas sp. CST2, assembly GCF_028599385.1. Classification (NCBI taxonomy): domain Bacteria; kingdom Pseudomonadati; phylum Pseudomonadota; class Gammaproteobacteria; order Alteromonadales; family Pseudoalteromonadaceae; genus Pseudoalteromonas; species Pseudoalteromonas sp. CST2. Next base: position 24,429 of record NZ_JAQREO010000006.1, on the reverse strand, counting down.
TTAGCTATTCGCGCTGCTATTTGAGCGTTAGATAGTTGCTCACCCCGTATTGCGCTTAGGCAGTTTAAGTATTTATTTATATTTTGCTTTAACAGCCCTGTTGCAGATAAACGCTCGTACACTGCGTGGTTATCTACGGGGTTAATGTGTACTTTATGTTTTTGTAGTTGTGCTTTTAAACACTGCTCAAGCTGACCTTCTTGCCAGTTATAATGAAATGTTTGTACCAATGCATGGCCCTGTTTTTTATGGTGCGCGCGAACATATTTAATATGCTCGCTATTGTGCAAGTTAGCCGCGTGCTGCACTGAATTACCTTGCCTATCTGTCACAAAATGCGCCAAGTAAACCTGGTGCTGTGGCAAGTAAAAATCGGCGGTGTCATCATTTTGGTAAGTGTGTTCAATACCATACATGTAAAGCCAGTTGGCAATTAATAAGAGCTGATAACTGCTTACTTTTAGCCCCGATAGGGTTTGATAGGTTTGTGCTTTTATTGTGGTTTTAGTTGCGGTTCTAGTTTCGGTATTGAGGCTATCAGTAGGTTCATACAGGGTCTCAACAAAGGTTTTACAAAAACGTGAGTCTGTTTTTAGGGTATTACTAAGCCACTGGGTAAACCATTTATTAAGCGCCATAGCATCGTTTGCAAAAGGCGATAAGCTACGTGTTTTATTAGCGCTTTGCAGTAACTTAAGCCCCAGCGCATGAAAGGTTAAAATAGTAGGCGGCGTAACGTTTAAGTTTGCTTGCTGCGCCCTTAAATTAAAGCGTTGATTTAATTCGTTTGCCGCATTTTTATTATAAGCAAGTATCAATATTTGCTCGGGCTTTACACCACCGTGGGCAATTAAATCCAGGGCCTTTGCAACCATTACTGAGGTTTTGCCAGTGCCTGCGGCCGCTAGCACTAAATTTTTGTCGTTATTGCGTATAACAGCAAGGCGTTGTTCGTGTGTAAGCGGGTTTGATTCAACCACATTATAAAAGTCGGCTCTTGCCGTTAGTGTTTTTTGCTCATAACTTTTACGTAGCTGCTCTGTGGCATGCGCTACTGTTGGTGAGCTACTTAAAATAGTTAAAAACTTAATATTAATGGCCGATAAATGCTGCTGCCATAGTGCAGGTATTGCGCCGTACTGCTGTGCCAGTGAAAACACCGCCGATTTTAATAACGGCACGTTTGAGTCGCGAAGATACTCGTTTGTTGCATAACGTTTTACAAGCGTTTTTGCTGTATTCACTTTTTCTTCTAGGTGATTGGCAAAAACACTGTTTAGCTGCTCACTAAGCGTTTGAGCCTGCTGTTTATTTAAAAAGCTAATTACCGTTTTTGTACTATGATTGAGGGTTATTTTCCCGCTAAACAGGCCTTTTTTAAATTGTGTAAAATTAGTAAAGTCGCTAATTAAATAGGCGCGTGAAGTATTATTTTTAAAATGTATAACGAGTGAACTTTGCTTAATAGTAACGGTGCTAATACGCGTAAAAAAACGTCCTAACCAGCTTGGAGTGGCAATAAACTGCGCCATAAAACCTTGAATAAACTAAAATTAAAAATAAATTTTATCACAGTTTAAACGCCAAGGCGCGCCGCGCCTTAAAAGTGGCAGCCTGGTTAACCAAAGCATGTACAAGCAGGCCTTATAAATAGCCCAAAGGCTGTGTACATTGGGTGTTTAAACTGCGCTAAACACCTCCTAAAACAATCAACAGGCCTTAAGTATTTACTCTAAACAGGTGTTTAAATTTGCTTAAACTTTACGTTTGAATATTGAACAAATTGCACTATTGGTTTAATGTGAAGCTTTTATTAAACGAGAAATAATATGGATTTAACTAAGGAAGAGTTAAGTTTTATTTCGTCTGTTGTAGGCAGTAACAAGGACAATACAAACGATAACTCGCAGCTTAGCTTAAAAACGGCTTTGCCAGATACACTAAAAGGTTTGTTGTCTCACGCTAAATTAACCATGTTAGCTGAGGTGGGCCATTATCAGTTGTGGTTTCCGCTTGAGTTTAAGCTCAACGATGACGGCTACTTAAACCCCGTACTGAGTGCGCCTGAGGTAATTGATACCGAAGGTGTAGACAGAAGCTGGCGTTATTCAGACCTGCATTTACAAAGCGAGCGCTTTTATGTGCTTTCGCTCTCAAGCAGTGGCGTGCTATTAAAGCCGCGCGATCATCGCTATAGCCTTACCCACGCGCAACATATCACGTTTAAACTACCCAATAAGAAAAAAGTCACTCTACTTATAGATTTAGTCCGTAAAACTAATTTAGGCTATGCCGCAAAAATTATCAGTATCAAAAGTGGTAAAGAGGCATTACGTGAGTATTTATTTGAAAAACATAAACGCGAAAACGCCACCTTGTACGAAAACACGGCAGGTGTAACCGAGCATTTCTAGTTGCAGGCTGTTAATTGCAGCGATAAGCTAACGCCTTTATAAAGCGACAAGTTAAAGGCACACAATGAGCGACACTTTATACCCAATTGGTACCCCTAATAAACCATGGAACGACAGTGATAAAGCAGCATGGTTACAACTTCAACAAAAAAAGCGCGATTATAACCAGCTCGTAGTAAGTAAAATTACCCAGCCTAATGAGTTCTTAGATGTAGAGCAGTACGGCGAATTAAATTATTCGCCACTTAGCTTTGCACTTTATTTATTTAAAAGTAAAAATTGGCAAAGTGATCGCCCTACCGTGTTAATTACTGGGGGTGTGCACGGCTACGAAACAAGTGGCGTTATGGGTGCGCTGGCATTTGCTCAAAGCGCTGTTGCACCTTATACAACGCGTTTTAACTTTATTATTGCACCTTGTATTAGCCCGTGGGGTTTTGAAACCATAAATCGCTGGAACCCAGAAGCAATTGATCCAAATCGCTCTTTTTACGATAACAGCCCTGCCCAAGAATCTGCAGCTATAATGAAATATGTAGCCTCGCTTAACACTGAGTTAGTTGCGCATATTGATCTGCACGAAACCACAGACACAGACAACAGTGAATTTAGACCCGCTTTGGCGGCGCGCGATGGTAAAATTAACACCAACTGGAACATACCAGATGGTTTTTATTTAGTGGCTGATAGCAAAAAACCAGCACCTGATTTTCAAAAAGCCATTTTAAATAGTGTTGAGAAGGTAACGCACATTGCCCCCAGTGACGAAAACAATCAATTAATTGGTGTACCGCAGGAGCAATTTGGCGTTATAAATTACGCCGCTCGCGAATTGGGCTTATGCATGGGCTTTACTAATGCCCCTTATGTAACTACAACCGAAGTATACCCAGATAGCCCAACTGCCTCAGATGAGCAGTGTACTCAAGCGCAAGTTGCTGTTATTACCGGCGCGTTAGATTATTTAAAGTCACTTTAGTGGCTTTTAATACCCATGTGCGATAATACTTAATCATTTTGCGGGGTTGAACGTGTCGCTACCTTCGTTACAAAATGCTCATTTACGACTGCATGGATGCAGAAGGTAGAGCAATGCAGGAGCAATTGCCTAGAACAACTAAATAGCGAATTTTTTGCCAAGCTATCAACATGTTTTTCTAGCCTCAAGAAAGCTAACTTAATTAAGCAAATTGGTATAAGTTATAAACTAATTTAAATTAGGAACCTACGATGAAGTATAAAAATAAGCATGCCGAGGTAACTTTATCCGTTGAGGGCAATATAATTATTGCCCAATTTAGCGGAAATTTAGACCTAGAGCTATTGGCCAACTTTAAAACCGCCCTTTTTGATAAAGTGGCTGAATTTGAAGGTAAGCAATGGGGTTACATAAGCGACTCATCGTGTGTACTTGCAGCTACGCCCGATGCAGAGCAAGAAATGGTCGCCATAAGCACACATATGCAGCACACTAACTGCTTGATAAGTGCATTTGTCCTCACCTCTCCTATTGCTATAAGCCAAATGCAGCGAATAATGCAAAACGCTAAACGCGATGTAGATTTTAACCAATGTTTATTTGATAACCTAGATGCTGCAAAACGTTTTATTTCATCGCAATTAAATAATGGCGTGAGCTAATTTTAGCCCAAGCCATTGCTAGTTTTTATAAAACTGGCTTGTTTTAGTAATCGCTATATCAGGGTTTTCTACAGCGGTAATAACAAAGCTAACTGGGGTCACTTTTGTTGCTATGTCGTAGCCATCGGCGGTGACTGTAACCGGAATTTTTTTCATCACTCCTGGCAATACCAAAATAGAGCTTGGCGCACTAAGTGTGGCCACAGGTAGGCCTTCAATGGCTACGCCGTAGTGCAATGGCTGCTGGGTTTTATTGATAATAGTGAGTGTGTATGGGTTTTCTACCAAACCTTCATAATTTACACGGTATAAAGCGTTTCTGTCGCGCAGTACCGATGCCTCTATTGGCGTACGTTGCAATACCCACGCAATCATAGAAATAAGTAATACCCCTGTTAATAAACCATACCCCACTAATTTAAGCCTAAATGGATTGGTTTTTTTACCTTCTAGCTGTTTTTCGCTGGCGTATTTAATTAACCCTTTTTGATAGCCAAATTTATCCATAGTGTCGTCACAGGCATCTATACATAAGCCACAATTTATACACTCGTATTGCAAGCCATTACGTATATCTATGCCCGCGGGGCATACCTCTACACATAAATTACAATCAACGCAGTCGCCTAAATTAAGGGCTTTAGGATCAGCTTTGCGTTTACGAGGGCCTCGGTTTTCGCCGCGCTTTGCATCGTAGCTCACTACCAATGTATCTTTATCAAACATCACCGATTGAAAGCGAGAATACGGACACGCCACGTTACACATTTTTTCGCGTAAAAAGCCGGCATTTCCATAAGTACAAAATGCAAATAAAAACACCCAAAAGCTGGTAATGCCCGACCACTGTAAGGTAAACATTTCAAGGTATAAACTTTTAGCGGGTATAAAATACGCCATAAACGACGTTGCAGTAAGCAGCGATATAACAAGCCACGCAGCATGTTTGGTTATTTTTTTATGCCACTTTAATGCACCCCATGGCGATTTATCTAACTTTATACGTTGATTACGAGTACCTTCTATACGTTGCTCAACCCAACTAAACATTAACATCCAGATTGTTTGGGGGCAGGTATAACCACACCACACGCGGCCAAGCCAATTCGTGACAAAAAACAAAGCAAACGCGCCTACCATAAATAGCAGCGCTAAAATCATAAAGTCTTGCGGCAGTAAGGTTAAACCAAAAATAGTAAACTTTTGCGTGGCTACATCAAGTAGTACGGCTTGCTCACCTTTGTATTGAATCCAAGGAATGGCAATAAACATAAGCATAAGTAACCAACCAAGGTTACGGCGTATTTGTTGGTAAAAGCCTTTTTGCTCACGAATATAAATAGGCCCTGGTGTGTTATAGGGCTTGATGATCATATCTTCTTCTTTAATATCAAACTTCATAGTAGCTACTTAATAGTGACGGTATTAATGCTACTTTTGCAACTTTCAGACCAAGCTGAAACTTTAATTAAGTAATTGATATTAAATATATTTATAAATTAGCAATAAAATTCATTCGCGATATTTAACGAATACCGCGATATATCACGTATTTTTGCTTATTCCTAGTTTGCGCATTTTTGAGCGCAAAGTGCTCTCGGGCAGGCCTAATTTGCAAGCAGCGCCTTTATCGCCAGATATTTGCCACTGTGATAATTCAAGCACCGCAATAATGTGCTGTTTTTGCGCCTGTGCAAGCGTAAGTGATGTATGTACAGCCGTGCTTGCATCCCCATGCAATGGCTGACTCAGTTTAAGGACAGTATGTTTAGTTAAAATAGCTTCGCGCTCTAGTACGTTTTGTAACTCGCGAATATTACCAGGCCAATCATAAGCTTGTAGTTGGCTAATCGCTTTTTTACTCACCCCTTTTATTTGCTTTGCTAAGCGTTTATTTAGTTGAGTAATTAAATTGGTGCATAAATAAGGAATGTCTTCTTTGCGCTCTTTAAGCGCAGGCACTTTAATAGGAAACACATTAAGGCGGTAATATAAATCAATTCGAAAGGTGCCTTTTTGCACCATTTGCCATAAATCGCGATTGGTTGCTGCCAATACTCTAATATTTACCTTAAGCGTAGTACTACCGCCAACCCGTTCAAACTCTTGCTCTTGTAATACCCGTAGCAATTTACTTTGCGCTTCTAATGGCAGCTCAGCAACTTCGTCTAAAAACAGTGTGCCTTTGTCGGCCAGTTCAAAGCGGCCTTTACGTCGCTCGTTTGCACCGGTAAACGCACCGCGCTCGTGGCCAAATAATTCAGACTCTAACAAGCTTGGCGTAAACGCTGCGCAGTTCACTTTTATAAAAGCTTGATTACTGCGTTTACTTAACCGGTGTAAGTTACGCGCCACCAGCTCTTTGCCTGTTCCATTTTCACCTAAAATTAATACTGTGCTGTCGGTTTCGCTAACAAGTTTAATTTGCGCCAACATAGCTTGAAAAACATGGCTTTGGCCAACTAAACCTGAGTCTTGCCAGTCTTCGTTAAGCTCTGCAATTAGGTAGTTATTTTCATCTTGCAGCTGCTCACTCAAATGCTTAACTTGCTCAAGCGCTTGCTTAAGCTCGTTTTGAGTTTGCTGCTGCGCCGATATATCGCGAAATACCGCGACCGCACCAATTAACTCACCTTGCCTGTAAACAGGGGTTGATGTGTATTCTACTGCAAACGAGGTGCCGTCTTTGCGCCAAAATACTTCGTTTTTAACCTCGCGGCGTTTGCCATCAAACATGGTGCAATATATTTGGCATTCATCGGCTGGATAAGGAGAGCCGTCGGCGTGGCTGTGATGATGATACTGGTGTATTTTTTTGCCCAACAATTCTTGGGCTTTCCAGCCTGTCATACGTTCAGCGGCTGGGTTAACAAACACCGCATTGCCCGATAAATCAAAGCCGTAAATGCCCTCTCCTACCGCATTAAGTAAAAGTTTGGGGTCATTTAAAAATTGTTTTATCATTGCATCATCCTCGCGAAATATCACGATTATTATGCCATAAAGTGACGCGCTAAACAGTTAAATAAAGTGGCCTTTAATATAAGGCTTAAATAAAGCGTTAATATCTATTTTTGCATTTAACTTTGCCGCAATTAAATAAAGCCCAGCTAGCTTACGATGTATAAACAACGCATCAACGGGCGGTGTATGCCATTGCTGCGACTGTGCGCTTAGCTCTAGCCCTGCATTTTTAATATTCGTTGCTAAGGGGCTGTTTTTAAAATCAAACTCGCCAGTGGTTCTTAGCGGCTCACACGCCATTAAAAACAAATCAATAACATGGCTTTTGTAAGAATCTCGTAGGGTATCTTTAAAATAACCTATTTCGCGAGCTGCGCTTAACACGCCCGCCCTATTGTTTTCAGTGCCTGCAATAAATAGTGACAGGTAAGCCTTGCTCAACTTACTCGAGATCTCTCGGGTTGCCCCAAAGTCAAATAACACAATTTGCTTACTCTGAGTCTGATAATGAAAATTAGCAAAGTTAGGGTCGGTTTGAATTAGCTTAAACTCAAACATTTCTTTAAAAAATAAATCTATGAGCCTAGTTGCAATGTTATTTTGCTCACCTTTAGGTAAATTGCTAAGCGCTTCTATAGGCGTTGCTTGTACATACTCCATTGCCAAAATGCGTTTAGTGTTGTGAACGCCATATACTTTAGGCACTTTAAAATTAACGTGCTGGCTTAGCAACTCACCGTATCTGTTAAGGTAATGTGCTTCGCGTTCATAATCAGCCTCGGCAAGTAGCTGCGCTTTAGCCTCATTTATTAGTGGCTGTATATCAAGCTCTTTAGGGATTAACCGCGCAATGTTTAATAGTGCAATAACATTGTCTACATCGCTATGTACACTTTGCGCTATACCTGGGTATTGAATTTTTACCGCCAGCTTTTCACCATTTTCTTGATAAGCTAAGTGCACTTGGCCAATAGACGCCGCTGCAAATGGCCTAAGTTCAATATGCGAAAAACGATTAAGCCAGTCTTCACCCCATTCACTTTTAAGTACCTTAACTAATTGATTGTGCGGCATTGGGTTTGCATCAGCGCGAAGCAATGCGAGTAATTGAGTAAGTTCAGGACTTAATAGCTCGCCAGCATCCATAGACAATAATTGCCCTAGTTTCATGGCAGCACCACGAAGGTGTGCAAGCTGAACAGCTAGTTTTTCTATGTTTTTAGGTTGTAAGAGTAAAGCTTTATTATTCCAACCATTACCCGAGAGCGCACTTTTAGTGCCATCTATAAGCATGTTGGTTGCAACACCACCGGCTAAGGAGCCAAGCTTTGCAAATCGAGAGAGTCTTGAGGTAGGTATGCTGCGCGAAGCTGCCATTGTAAAAACCTAATTAGCCTGAGAAACAGGCTAATTAATACGTATATTTTACTGGGCTCGATCTAATTAACCAAACGTTTTGGTAATAAAACTATCGCAAGCAGTGTGCTGTACATTAAAGGCGCGGTACTAATTTAATTGCCCCTTCAACCACTTTCATATCAAGGGGTAATTTGCTTAGCAGCATCATTTTAGGGTCATCCATATTTAACGTATAAACAGGGTTGAGGGCTAAAAAAGCATTAATTACTTCCATCGCTTCATTATCAAGCGCCGCTAAATTACCTTTAAAGCCACCTGCATCCACACTTGAATCTAGTAGTTTAACATTGCGTAAAAACACGGCTTTTTTTTCACTGTCGTAAAACGGGCTACCTTCAATTTGCAGCTTTAAGCGTACTGGGTATTTCAGTGCAAATGCATTTATTTCTGCACTTGAGTCTGCACCAATTACTACTACATCACGGTTATCTGGACCAATATTTACACTTAAATCGTTTACATCAAACTGCACTGGCAGCCCCATTAAGCTCACCTTTTCGCTTAACTTAGGCAACTGTTTACCTAGCACACTTTCTACTTCTGAGCTGGTAAATGAGTAAACAGACACGCCTTGTGTAGAATTACATGCGCTTAAAAATAGTGTGGTTAAAAACAGTAATAAAATTCTCATGCTAACCTTTATCCTCGTTGTAATTATAAAAAAGCCGCTTAAACAGCGGCTTTTATTATGCAATACCTGTATTTAATACAAGTTAATTACATATTATGCTGTAAAAATAGTTTTAATTTTAGCTAGTGTGTCAGGCTCAACTGAACCCTTACTGAGCGCTAATAGCTGCTTTAAATAATAGTTTAAATCAGCATGCTCACCACGGTGTTTATCATCAAGCATGGCTACTTGCTCTGCCATTCTAAGCGCTGCATTTTGCGAGCTTACATTGGCAAGAATTTCCATTCTTGTAATAAGTTGTTCACTACTAAGCGACGTCGCTAACGGAGCTTGAAATTGGCTTGGCACTACATCGTTGTTTTCAAGTGCAGTGATCAGCGCTTCAAATTGCGCATGCTGCGCTTGGCTTGTTAGTAAAGCTAACTTTTCGTCAATAGCACTTAATAATGCTGCCACTTTTGACGCAAGCGATTTATATTGTGCGTAGCCTTTTACTTTGGTTTCTAGGTCATGCAATTGGGCTTTTTGATTTACTTGCTCAAGGGCACTTTCTAGCTCAGCCAGTTCTATTGCAGCTTGTTTATCTGTTTCGTTTTGAGCCAGCTTTTGCTGCTCAAACTCACTGCTACGTTTGCTAAAGGTTTCATCGTTATATTGGCGAAACTTTTGCCACAGCGCATTTTCGGCTTTTAAACCTGCAAAACCTATACTTTGCCATTGCTGTTGTAATTGCTTTAACTCTTGGCATGCTGCAGCTAAATCTTCACTTTGCGAAAGCGCTGAGGCGCGCTCCACTAAGGCATTTTTTTGTGCTGCGTTACCTTTATGGTATGCATTTAATATAGCAAGAACGCTCTGCTGCTGTGTTTTAAAGCTTTCGTTTAATACGCGGTATGTTTTAGGGTCAACTTTACCCACGCTACGCCACGCTTTATTTAAACGGTTGTATTGGCTTTCAAACTGCTTCCAATCAAAGCTTTCAATAGCGGTGTCTTGCTCACTTAGTGCTTGCATATCGTTTATCAGTACTTCACGCTGGGCTTTTGCCACTTCGCGCGCCACTTCTTGCTCGGCAAAGTAACTACGACACGGTGCAAACAACAGCTCTATGTTGCTATCAAACTGCTCACCTTGTAGTTTTTCTTGCTCTGTATCTAAACGGCCAAGCTCGTTCCAACGCTTACGAAACGCTTTAACTTGCTCAGCACGCTGTTGTGGGTCGTCACACGGTTGGTCGACTAACCCTGCCACTTCTTCAAGTAAGGCTTCGCGTTTTGGCGCGGCTGCGTACTTTTGCCAATCTTTTGCTTCTGCAAGTTGTGCTTCTAAATCGGCTTTTAAGTTTACTAGTGGCTGCTGAAATTGCGGTGTTAACTTATCAAACAACTCTTCAAAGCCTTTAAATACACCAAAAGCAACATTAAAGCGGCCTTGCTCAATAAGGCGTTTTACATCGCGTGCTTTACGTTTGGCTGTGCTTTGGTTTTTTTCAAGCGGTTTTGTCAGCTCACTCATTTGCGCTAAAAACTGCTTTTTATGCGTATTTAATTGCGATTTAAAGTTTTGCTGCAATGCCCCATCAACCACATTTAAATGGCTACGAGTTTGTTTAAATGCGTTATTAAAACGAGTTAAAACATCATCGTAATCAGCTAGCTGCTGCGCAGGTTCAATTGCTTTAAGCTGTTCAAAAGCAATTTTATACTGTGCAATTGCGCTACTAAGCTCTGGTAGTTTAGCCACCTGATTGAATAGTTTTTCAAGCTTTGTAATAACTTGATTAGTTTGTGCGTTATCGCCGTGTTGGGCATCGGTTAACGTTTGCTTAGCTTGCGCTACTTTAGCCTCTAACCAATCTTGCTGAATTTGCTCTGGGGTTTCTAAGCCTAATTGCAACGCGTTTTCTATTTCTTCGCTCAATGCCTCAAGTGTTGCCAGAGCTAATAATTGGCGTTGTTGCTCGGCTAAACGCTGCTGTTGTTGCTCGTGCTGAGCTTTTAACGTAGCAATATGCGCATCGAGTTTATCAGTAATGCTGATGTATTTTTTATCTAGCTCTTTAACGTGCTCTTCGCTTAACCATTTAAGTTCAAGTGCTTGCCACTGCGCCATTAATTCGCCGGCTTGTGGGTTTACTATGGCGTAATCGTTTTTATCTCGCAGGGCATTTAGCTTTGCTAAAATAACGCGTGTTGCGCTCTCTACCTGAGCGGGCATTTCAATCGCTAAGCGTTCGTTTTCAATGTGTTGCTCAAGCTGCTGCTTAGCATCGCCTTTAGCGTGCTTTACTAATGGCTTAATAAGTTGATGCGTTATAACGAGCTCTACAAGTTGGCTTTGAAGCTCTTCGCTGCCCTCTTTAAACGCTTTTTCAATTAATTTAGGATTAGCTAAGCGCTTTAAAAGTTTAACGCGTACTTGCAGTTCTTTCTCTGCAAAGGCGAGTTTTTCTAGTGTTTTAACCGGTGCAAAACGGTCTATATACTCACTTTTAATTTGCGTGCTCAGTGCGCTTTCGTTGTTTAACACTGCGTTTGAAATTTGTATTTCGGCTACATCTTTTAGCGCGTGATCTTGTTTATAGGCTTTCCACCACAGTGGTAAGTTATTTACTTTTTGTAATGCTTTGCGGCGTATTTCGGCTGAGTTATCTTCCAGCGCTAATGTGCTTAAAATTGATGCGTCGCGCTCTACATCAAGTTTTTCAATTGCGTCTAGACGAACTTGCTGCTTTGGGTGTTTCCACTTAGGTGTAAAAAGGTGTTTAAAGATCATGTTCACTAAACCTAGCTATTTCGTTTTCTGATTTAAATTCTTTTTGTAGTTGTGCTTTTGTCTTTTGGATCATTTCGCCATTAGCGCCAATGGTAAATTGCTCGTTTGATTGCGCTATTTTAGCTTGGTAAAGCATAACAAGTTGCACCGTTTGTTGCTTTTGCTCATCAGAGAGCGGCGTGCCATCGGGCCATTTGCCGGTTGAAGCACCGTACTGTAAACGCTCAAATAATTCTGGGGTTATATTTTGTACAAGGTTGTCAATATTCATGTCATCTTTTCTTTTTTAGAGTCACTAAAATAACGCGGTTTACTAAGTACCAAATACAGCCAACACCAATCGCTACTGTATACGCGTACCATTGCAGGGTTTCTTTTGCGGGTTGTAAAAAGTATAAGCAAAAAAAGCCACCTAAAAATAGTATGAGCGCCAAGAAAGAATGGTTCATAAACATTTGCTGTTTTTTAATTCGCTGTTCGCGCTGAAGCTGTTGTACCTGCTCAGAGTTAAGCGCGCCAATGTTACTATTGCAATGCGGACACTGCTGATGTTTATCTGAAATTGATTTTGCACATTTGGGGCAATGAATAATCGCCATACTACTCTCCATACTACGCATAAAAAAAGCGCCTTGCGGCGCCTTTTATTGTACTTGTTTTATTGCTCGTTGTCTTTTTTGAATTTAACCCAGTAGTCATCTACGGATTGTTTCATTTCTTTGCGCAATAACATAATGCCAAATAAGTTAGGCAAGGTCATAACGACAATTGCAACGGCTGCTAATTTCCATACTAAAGTGGTATCGGCAAACGAAGCCCAAAAGAACGCAGCAACATAAAATACGCGATACGGCATAACAGAGCGATTACCAAGTAAGTAAATCATGGCACGGTCACCGTAGTACGACCACGCAATGGCAGTAGAAAATGCGAATAACAATAAGCCTATCGATACTATGTATTGGCCGCTATCGCCAAAAAAGCCTCGGGTAAACGCTTTGGTTGTCAGCTCTGCTGAGTGCACTAACGATTTACCTATTAAACTAATGCTGTCGTCGGTTGGCATGCCGTTTTTAACTTCAACAATACCTGTGTACTTATGTTTGTCGGTAATACCAAAACGTATGTCTTCACCAATTGAGCGTGAATGTAATACGGTAAAGCCATTACTTGTTGGCTCGCCATTAACTACATCAATGTTGCCGTTGAATAGCTCTACCTTGCTATCGTTACCGTTTAGGTAATTGTATAGCTCTTGGCGCTGCGCTTCGTTGGTTTCTGAGTAGTCACCTTTAATAATGCTCATTGACGATCGTTCAAAATGTGTTTCGAATTTTTCATTCCACACACCCGACGATAAAATAACTAAGCCTGTTAATGTACAAATAATAATGGTATCGATAAACGGCTCTAAAATTGAAACCATTCCTTCAGACACAGGTTCATCAGCTTTTGCCGATGCGTGGGCAATGGGTGCAGAACCTTGACCGGCCTCATTTGAGAACAAGCCACGGTTTACACCTCTGTTAAATGCATACGCAAAAGAGGCACCTAAAAAGCCACCGGCTGCAGCAGAGCCTGTAAATGCATCAACAAATATTGACGCAAATGAAGGGCCGATGTTTTCAATGTTATAAAAAATAACACCTAACGCACCTATGATATAAATCACGGCCATAATGGGCACAACACGTGATGTAATAGCAGCAATACGACGAATACCACCTAAAATAACCAACGCAAGTAAAATAGATAACACAGCACCGGTTGCCATAGGTGCAAAACCAAATGTGGCTTCCATACCCTGCGCTATGTTGTTAATTTGTGGCAAACTGCCCGTACCAAAAGAGCTAATTACAGTGGCAACAGCAAACAAAATAGCAAGCCACTTCATGTTTAGGCGTTTATCCATGTAATACATAGGGCCACCCGCCATGGTGCCATCTTGGGTTTTTTCGCGGTATTTATGCGAAAGCGTAACTTCTACAAATTTGGTGGTCATACCAAAAAATGCCGTCATCCACATCCAAAATAATGCCGCGGGGCCACCAATAGAAATAGCCAAGGCTACCCCACCAATGTTACCTGTACCTACCGTACCAGAGAGCGCAGTAGCCAGTGCTTGAAAATGAGTTGTGTCACCCTCGGTGCCTTTTTTATCAAATTTGCCTGTAACTACTTTACACGCATGTTTGAAATAACGAATTTGTGGGAACTTTAAATAAATAGTAAAAAATAGACCGACTCCTAGCAGCACGTAGGGAAACCAAACTGCGCCCCCTAACATGCCATCTAGGCTATCTAAAAGTTGTCCGAATGCATCCACGCTAAATACCTCTTATTATTTTATTTGAGACTGTTGATTGTTTATTACTTACTCAGAGCTAGGTAATACGATAACTAAGCTATTGCGCACTTTTATTATTTGTTAATTTTGTAATAAAAAAGGGCAACATTTTAATGTTGCCCTTACCTTATACTAATTTATCTTAATTTATCAACGACATTTACGATTGCCGCTAAAGTATCTTGACCAAATTGATACGAGCGGCGGTCTGACCAGCCGTAATCTGGGTCTGGTAAGTCGTTATTGTCTTTAAAAGGCATCTCAATTGTGTAAGTAAGTGCTTTAAACTCTTCTGCCGTTGCAGATGAGCCAACTGTTAAATTAGCTTTGCCCGGCTCGTCTTTATCGTAACCGTGCTCATCTTGAAACTCTGGCGTTATAGTAAGCAGCGCTGCTTTAAAGCTATCTTCTAAGTCTTTTAAGCGGTCATCGTAGCTTGGAATACCTTCACTGCCCGCCACAAAGTTATAAGGAATAGCTTCATCACCGTGTATATCTAAATGCATATCGAGGCCAGTTTCGCGCATTTTATTCAATACTAAATACACTTCTGGGCTATTTTCCATGCTAGGCGTTTGCCATTCACGGTTTAAGTTAACGCCTTTTGCGTTAGTACGAAGGTGACCACGTACGCTGCCATCTGGGTTCATGTTTGGTACTACATAAAATACAGCTTTTGATAAAAGAGCAGCGGCATGCGGGTCTTCATCATCTAGTAGTTTGTGTAATAGCCCTTCTACAAACCATTCTGCCATAGTTTCGCCTGGGTGTTGGCGCGCTGTGATCCAGATTGTTTTTTTATCTTCACTAGGCTGACCAATTTTAAGCACGCTCATATCACGGCCATCAAGTGTTTCACCTAATGTTTGTAATTGGCAAAGCTCTTCGCTTTGCGCCCAAGCTAATAAATCTAAATGACGGTCGTAGCTATATGGCGCAAAGTAAGCAAAATATACACTGGGGCATTCAGGCTCTAGTTCAAAGGTAAGCGTGCCATTTTCGTAATTTGAAGGCACACGGAACCATGTTTGACGGTCGTATGAGGCAACAGCTTGGTAGCCTTCCCATCCATCTGGGTAGGCAGAGTTTTCTAAATTATTAATGTTTAACTTATGCAGTTGATAAGGCGTTGTTTCTAGGCGAAAGTGAAACCACTGGTAAAATTCAGACTGGTGATCGTTGTTTATCTCTAATTGAATATTTAACGGATCGTTGGCTTCGATAACCTTTATGTTACCACTATCAAAATTGCTGCTGATTTTCATGAAAAAACCTTAAGGTAGAATAAGTTTATCTGCTTTGTTAGGCACGTTGATATTTTGGATTAAATTGACTCTATTTTTGGGTCACTAAATTACAAAAAAGAGCGGCCTAAAAGTGCAGAACTGACACTATTTAAAACCTGTACTGTGGATGATTAAGCTATCCCAAGCAGATTGCAGGTTAAATAGTAAAATGCATTATTGAATGAAATCAAATAAGCATTTCAATAATTAAAGCCTACCACACAGGGTACACTTTAAAAATATAACGCGACTAAAAAAGCCAGCAAAAAAGCTGGCTTAGTATAATTGCGTTTAAATTAGCGAGGTAAGCTTGGGAAAGCAACTTCAGCCATATCACGCATACAACGAACTACTTGGCAGCTGTAGCCAAATTCATTGTCGTACCATACGTATAAAACAACGCGGTTACCTTCAACAATTGTTGCTTGCGAGTCTACAACACCTGCGTAGCGGCTACCGACTAAATCGGTAGATACGATTTCGGTTGATGCGGTGTAATCAATTTGGTCACGCAGTTCTGAATGCAGTGCTGTTTCGCGTAAAAACGCATTTAGCTCTTCAACAGAGGTGCTGCTATTAAGGTTTAAGTTTAATATAGCAAGCGACACATTAGGTGTAGGCACACGAATCGCATTACCTGTTAGCTTACCTTCAAGCTCAGGAAGCGCTTTAGATACCGCTTTAGCTGCGCCTGTTTCGGTAATTACCATATTAAGTGCAGCAGCACGTCCACGACGCTCTGCTTTGTGGTAGTTATCAATAAGGTTTTGATCGTTTGTGTATGAGTGTACGGTTTCTACGTGGCCGTTATTAATACCAAACTTATCGTTTAATGCTTTAAGGGTTGGCGTAATCGCATTGGTGGTACAGCTTGCTGCACACACGATTTTATCTTCAGCCTTAATGTCTTGGTTATTTACACCATAAACAATGTTTTTAATGTTGCCTTTAGCCGGTGCTGTTAATAGTACTTTTGCAGCCCCTTTAGACTCTAAGTGCTGACCAAGGCCTGCTTCGTCTTTCCAAATACCAGTGTTATCAACTACGAGTGCATTTTCGATACCGTAAGCGGTGTAATCAACTTCACTTGGCGAGTTAGCATAAATCACTTGGATGTAGCTGCCATTCGCTTTAATTGCATTACGCTGCGTGTCAATTGTGATTGAGCCATTAAATGGACCATGAATTGAATCGCGACGCAGTAAGCTTGCACGTTTCTCAAGGTCGCCTTCTTTACCGCCACGTACCACAATTGCGCGTAAACGTAAGTCGGCATAAGGGCCTGATTTTTCGATTAGTAAACGTGCTAACAAACGCCCTATACGACCAAAGCCATACAATACAACATCACGCGGCTCTTTGGCTGGTGAGTCTGCAATTTCGGCTAATTCGCCTTTAACAAATTCATCAACTGTGCGGCCATTAGCAGCATCGCTGTACAAATAGCTATAAGCAAGTTTACCAATATCAATACGTGCTGAGTTTAGCTCCATTTTACTAATGGCTTCTAAAAACGGAAAGCTTTCGCGTAAACGTAATTTAGTGCCTTCAAATTGCGCTACAGTTTTGTGTGATTTGATAATATCGATAGTACTGGCATTAACGAGAGGACGGCCATATACAGCGATTTCTATGCCACGGTTACGATAAAGCTTACCAATGATAGGTTGCATGCTTTCAGCGTAATCTTGGCGTTCTTGCCAACTATTTGTATATTCTAATTCGTGAGATGAGGTCATTTTATTTACCTAATTTAATCATTTTGAACGGATAGCCTTTAAAAATGCATTAGATTTTGAGAGTAATGCACTTCAGGCAGGGCTATTCTAAGTTAATCTAAAGTTATTCTCTACTGTTAGCGCACAAATGATTGCGCTAGAATAGTAATGTATATATTCATTTGAGGTTAAGGGATGGTTTTAAGAGCAAGCGCAATACTAACAATGCTAGCGTTAACAGGATGCGAAGAACCACTGACTCTCGCTCAGGTATGTAAAGAAACACCTGGCTTTTGTAGTGATTTAAATAAAGATAGCCATTGTAAAAATGAGCGCTCAGAGGTTATTTTAAAACGCTATATAGAATATAAAAAACCCACAGATGAAAACAAATACCAATTGCTTAAGGGATTTGAGTCGTATAATCAATGTATTACTTTAGCCGCAAAAATAGAACATATTAAACTAAAGTCTAAAACAACATCGCGTATTGAAGGTCAGCTTACTAGCATTAAAGAGATGACCCGACTTTATCAAGACACAAAAAACACTAACCACCCAGGTTTGCTTTACTATCATTGGTCACGTAACAATGAGCAAAGTGCGCTGACTCGTTTACTTGCAATGGAAAATGATGAAAGCGTAACCAATAGTGCAGAAATGCAGTTTTATCTAGCCTCTTATTACATTAAGTTTGACGATGAAAAAACAATTGATTTGCTATATAAAACGCTTGAGCTAAATAAACAAGGTCAACAGCCAAACCCTGAAGTGTATACCTCGTTAATCAGCTTGTTTTATAAACATGATAAATATAAGCACGCTTACATTTTTTCGAAAGTGGCGCAAAGCGCTGGCATTGAGAATATAGATTTACTACCCATTGAGCACCAACTGATGAGCGATGGTAAAAATTTAGATGCGCTCGATGCCCTTGCTCAACAAACGTATGAACAAATACAAAACGGTGAGTTTGTATCGCCGCGAGAATTTTAGGTAAGCAAAACCCCTGGCATTTAATGTGTTTTAAAACATGATGCCAGATGGTTTTCTTAAATAAAAAAGGCAGCTTACGCTGCCCTTTTTTATTTTGCTTTGCTTGTGCCCACTTCTACACGGGTTTTAAGCTTTTGACCTGGTCTAAAGGTCACCACGCGGCGCGCCGAAATAGGAATGTCTTCTCCTGTTTTCGGGTTACGGCCTGGTCTTTCTTTTTTATCACGAAGATCAAAGTTACCAAATCCAGAGAGCTTAACCTGCTCGCCTTTTTCAAGCGCTGAGCGGATTTCTTCAAAAAACGCTTCAACTAAATCTTTGGCATCTTTTTTATTGATCCCGAGCTTTTCAAATAGGTGTTCAGCTATGTCGGCTTTAGTAAGCGCCATATCTAGTCCCTCAACGATGCATTAAACTTTTCGGCCAATGTGGCCACCACGTTATCAACTACCAGATTGATATCTTTCTCTTCGAGTGTTCTATCAACCGCCTGCAGTGTTAGAGCAATCGCCAAACTCTTATAATTTGGCTCAATACCTTTGCCCTTATACACATCGAATAAGTTTAGGTCAACCAATTGATTTCCGCCAACTTTTTCTATTGAGCTTAAAATATCACCTGAATTAACGCTGTCAGCCACTAAAATCGCGATGTCGCGGCGATTTGAAGGGAATTTTGAAACCCCTACAGCTTGCGGTAAATTTCTTTTTTCTATTGCAGACATTTCTATTTCAAATACAAAAGTTGCGTTATTGATATCTAACGATTTTTGCACTTGAGGATGAAGAGCACCAAAAAATCCTACCTTTTTACCTTCAACATAAATAACTGCTGATTGGCCTGGGTGTAAACCGTCTGACTGTTCTGCTTTAATTTCAAAACGGCTTGTATCGTTGGTGATTGCTAATAAGGCTTCAACATCACCTTTTAAGTCGTAAAAATCAACGTTGCGTTTTTGCTCAACCCAATGCTCGCCGCGTGCAAGGCCAGTGATCACACCGCCAATGACAGGGACTTGCTGCAGGCCATTTTCTGCGCTGTCGTCGCTGATAAATTTAAGACCATGCTCAAATAAACGAATACGTGGTTGTTGACGGTTTTGATTATACGCAACCGATGCTAAAAGCCCTGGCATTAAGCTTACACGCATAGCCGACATTTCAATTGAAATTGGGTGCGGCAGTATAAGCGGATTACTTTGTGGGTGTATAATAGCTTGTGCTTTAGGGTCTACAAAGCTGTACGTAATTGCTTCTTGGTAGCCACGTGTCACTAACGTATTGCGAAACTTACTTAGCGCAATTGTTGACTCGTCATGTGTAGTCATTTTTAACTTTGCGGTTGGCGCAACATTTGGAATACTGTTGTAACCATAAACACGAGCAACTTCTTCAATTAAGTCTTCTTCAATACGAATATCAAAGCGGTAGCTTGGAATATCAGCGCTCCAGCTGTCGTTTTCAAACTTAACGTCTAACCCTAAACGAGTCAGAATATCAGTCACTTTCGCATCGTCAATATGATGACCAATTACTCGGTCTAAACGCGCACGACGTAGGCGTACTTCTGTCACCTTTGGCAGTTTATCAGCAGCCACAGCTTCTACAACAGGGCCTGCTTCGCCGCCAACAATATCAAGTAATAAAGCGGTTGCGCGTTCCATTGCATCGTGTTGCAGGGTAAAATCTACGCCACGCTCATAGCGGTGTGATGCATCGGTATGTAAGCCGTAACTACGGGCTTGACCTGCAATTGCGACTGGGTTAAAAAACGCGCTTTCTAATAAAATATCAGACGTTTTTTCTGTTACACCTGATTGCTCACCGCCAAAAATACCGGCAATTGCAAGTGCTTTATTATGATCGGCTATCACAAGTGTTGATTCGTTCAGTTTTGCAGTATTGCCATCAAGCAATACTAACTCTTCGCCTGCATTGGCGCTGCGAACCTTAATGCCGCCTTCAATTGCATTTAAATCAAATGCATGCATTGGGTGGCCAAGTTCTAGTAATACATAGTTAGTAACATCAACAACAGGGTCAATTGAGCGAATCCCACTACGGCGAAGCTTTTCAACCATCCAAAGCGGTGTTTCTGCATCAAGGCTAATGCCTTTGATTACACGCCCTAAGTAACGCGGACACGCGTCAGAATTAACAAGCTCGATAGATACTTCATCGTCAATAGTGCCGCTAACTGCTGGAATTTGTAGCTCGTTTACATCAACGCTGTTTAATACACCTACTTCGCGTGCAAGGCCTTTTATACCCAAGCAATCACCACGGTTTGGCGTTAAGTCAACATCAATTATGTTGTCATCAAGGCCTAAGTATTCGCGCAGGTCTGTACCAATTGGCGCATCGCTTGGCAATTCCATGATGCCGTCGCCTTCTTCGCTAATACCTAGCTCAACAAAGGCACACAGCATACCGTGTGATGGCTGACCGCGTAATTTGGCTTTTTTAATTTTAAAGTCACCCGGTAAAACAGCGCCCACTGTTGCAACAGCTACTTTAATGCCTTGGCGACAGTTTGGCGCGCCACACACAATATCAAGTAGCTCATCGCCACCTACATTGATTTTAGTAACGCGAAGTTTATCTGCATCTGGGTGCTGTGCGCATTCCACAACTTCACCAACCACTACGCCGTTAAAATCCGCTGCCGCGCTCTCAACTGCATCAACCTCAAGGCCAGCCATAGAAAGCTGTTCCGAAAGAGCTTGCGTATCAATAGCAGGATTTACCCACTCTCTTAACCACTTTTCACTAAATTTCATTTTATATTTTCACTCTTAACGGAACTGGTTTAGGAATTTTAAGTCATTTTCAAAAAATGCACGTAAGTCATTTACGCCATAGCGCAGCATGGTTAAGCGCTCTACGCCCATACCAAAAGCAAAACCGGTGTATTTTTCTGGGTCAATACCTACTGACTTAAGTACGTTAGGGTGAACCATGCCACAACCTAATACTTCAAGCCATTTACCGTCTTTACCCATAACATCTACTTCAGCTGAAGGCTCTGTAAATGGGAAGAATGAAGGACGGAAACGAATTTCCATGTCTTCTTCAAAAAAGTTACGTAAGAAGTCGTGTAAAATACCCTTAAGCTCTGTGAAGCTTACATCAGTATCAACCATTAAACCTTCTACCTGATGAAACATCGGAGTATGCGTTTGGTCGTAGTCGTTACGATATACTCGACCTGGCGAAATAATTCGCAGTGGCGGTTGCTCTGTTTCCATAGTACGAATTTGCACACCACTTGTTTGGGTACGCAGTACTAACTTAGGATTAAAATAAAAGGTATCGTGATCAGCACGCGCTGGGTGATGCTCAGGAATATTTAGCGCATCAAAGTTATGAAAATCATCTTCTACTTCTGGGCCTGATTTAACTTCAAAACCTAGCTCGCCAAAAAAGCTTTCTATACGCTCGATTGTGCGTGTTACCGGATGAAGGCCACCCGTAGGCATTACGCGCCCTGGTAAAGTTACATCAATTGTTTCAGCTGCTAGCTTTTCTTCAAGCGCTTTACTTGCTAAAAGCTCACGCTTTTCGTTAATGGCTGCTTGTACATCTTGCTTAGCTTGGTTAATTACTTGGCCTGCTTCTTTGCGTTCTTCAGGAGCAATTTTACCCAGTGTTTTAAGTAAGCTTGTGATTTCGCCTTTTTTACCAAGGTAATTAACCCTGATCTCTTCTAGTTGCGCGATTTCACTGGCACTGGCAACTGCCTCAAGTGCTTGCGCTAAAATATTTTCTAAGTTCATTCGATACCTGATCTTTCACAGAAGGTGATTACAATTTTGTTGACTAATGATAACTGAAAGCAGGGTCTAGATTCTAGACCTACTACAGCTTTAACGTTGATTTTATGAAGGGAATTGTTAATTTTCGTTGTGCGGCCATTGATGCATGATCTAATTTGTCTAATACGTCTAATAAAGCACGCATATCACGACTCAAGCGAGTCAATAAAAAGCGCGCGCATTCATCGCTTAGTTCAAGCCCACGCATATGCGCTCGCTTAACCAGTGCTTGTGCTTTATCATCATCACTCATTGATCGAATTTGAAAGGTGGTTCCCCACTTTAGCCGAGACTCTAAGTCGGGCAAGCTGATATTAAGCATGTCAGGGAGCAAATCGGCCGTAACCACTAACATTTTTCCGGGCTCGTTAAAGCGATTAAAAAAGTTAAAAAGGGCTTTTTCCCATGCGTCATTACCAGCGACTAAGTGCACATCATCAATACATAATACATCAAGTGCTTCTAAACCATCTAACACCATAGGGCCAAAGTCGATAACTTCACGCATAGACAACAGCATGTTTGACAAGCCACGCTCTTGGGCTTGTATACAGGTTGCGTACAATAAGTGAGATTTACCAGAATCGCCTAAGCCGCACAAATAAGTGTACTGAAATTTGTTGGCAAGCTTTGAGAAGCTCGCTTTAAGGTGGTTTACCTCTAAAGAGTCTTCCCCACCAAAATAAGATGCAAATGTTTCATCGTCAGGTAAGGTGACTGGTAGTGCCATTTGCATTGGCTCAGCACTTAGCATTACTCACCGACCCACTGATACTCAAGACTGTTTTTGTCTACAACATGGTAAAATGCGCGAGGGTCAACATAATCTCTAAAGGCACTATCAAGACCAAGGCCTTTTTTAAGATCGCCTACACTGCCGGTGTGGTTAAGCTTAAACTCAACAAATTCTGGGGTTTTGCGCATTATTGTTGCTTGCGTCACTACACTCAAACTTTGTAGACGACGCTTTGCAAGTTCAATATCGACAAAGCTTTGAGTGCCTTTTAAGGTAAGCGTAGCCGCTGCCTGTTCATAATACGCGTTAGGGTCGATAGCGTATTCATTGGCTAATCCCAACGCTAAGCTGTCTATCATCTGGCCTACTATTTGTTGTTTATCACCTTCAAGACGGTTTGAATCGAATAAGTCGTCATTAGTAAAACGCCAGTCTAAAATCCAGGTTTCGCTGTCGGGCTCTTGATACATTCTTGCTGTAATGCTTCGCTCTGCACTATAACGGCGCGACGCCTCTTCCACAGGCTCTGAAAAATTACCCCATACTTCAGGAATGCCAACCAAACGTCTGTCTTGTAAATCTAATAGCGGCACTACAACGGGTAAACCACGTCGACCGGCTTTGTCATATATAAGCTGCTCTAACTGAGGATAGCTTTCTTGCGTAACAAGTTCTCTACGCCAGTTATCTTCAATACCTAACCAAATAGCAACTAATGGGCGCTGGACGCCCCAAAGAGGTAAATTTAATTCTTTAATTAATTCATTTATTTTACGCGCTTCAAATTTAACAACTAGATTAAGCTGTCCATTCGCTTTTTCGTCGTATTCAAACTTGAGCATGTAATCTGAAATGTTTTTGGTGCGTTGTTGAGCAAGCCTATTTTGATCAGCAGATTCATCCCCGCTTACCTTTACTAATACATTGAGTAATGCTTTGCGGCTAGCGGCTAAACGCGTGTCTCGACTTTTATCATCGACTTTTAATATATCTTGATACAGATCAGTTACTTCAACTGCCGACACAGAGAAACAAAATATAAATGATATGGCACTAATTAATAATCTATACACTGGCTATTAGTTCTTGGTTTTAAACTATTTTGATCCTAAATCAAAGCCAGTAACAAAGCAAAATTATATTTGTAATCTAGCTATGTTGAATAAATATTGTTTATCTTAAAGCTTAAAACAGAAACAAATAGCTACTTAGCTATATGTTAAATGGGTTGTGATTGGTGAGCCGAGCCTTATCCGCGGGTTTCGTGATACTCAACCCACGCTACGGAGGTGGTGATATTACGTAAAGACATGTATTTCACTTTTCTGCGGACGTAAAAAAGCCCGGCTCTTTCGAGTCGAGCTTTCTTGTATTTGAAGTTTGGTGATGTCGTAGTGCCCACAGCGGTAGAGAGTCACATAGCAAATGCTACATTATCATTGTGTCGGGTCGGCCTTTCGTAGGGCTCGCCCTCGAGCTGTTTCGTTTTTCAACTGAGTTCGGCTATTTATTAAATCCCAGACAACAAAAAACCCGTTACATCGCTGTAACGGGTTTCTCTTATTTGGAGCCTGGCAATGTCCTACTTTCACATAGCAAATGCTACACTATCATCGGCGCTGTTTCGTTTCACTACTGAGTTCGGCATGGGGTCAGGTGGGTCCAAAACGCTATGGTTACCAAGCAAA
>NZ_JAQREO010000054.1:0-214 GCF_028599385.1 Pseudoalteromonas sp. CST2 | reverse complement strand
GGTCACTCAGTTTCAATTGAGACTCTAAATTTGTTTGCCTCACTACCTAAGTAGCTTGGCTGTTAGAACTCAATCTGTACGAGTGCCCACACAGATGATTGCTTTATATTGTTAAAGAACGTTGCGACGTTGTCGCTAGGGATGCGTATAATACATCCTTTATTTTTCGAGTCAACACTTAATTTTAAACTTTCTTTTTAGAAGATTTAAAACC
>NZ_JAQREO010000053.1:0-215 GCF_028599385.1 Pseudoalteromonas sp. CST2 | reverse complement strand
AATCACGAATGATTAAATGGCACTGAATGATACTGCTATCATTCTTTTTTACTTTTGAAAACTCTTGATAAATACAAAGTATCTATCAGAATTTTATTATCAGCTTTTCCAAATTTTTAAAGAGCATATTAATCAGTTCAACCCAAAGGGTAAAACTAACTAACAATCATCTGTGTGGACACTACGAACAAATAAGTTCTAAATCGTATAAGGAG
>NZ_JAQREO010000052.1:0-255 GCF_028599385.1 Pseudoalteromonas sp. CST2 | reverse complement strand
AACAATATAAAGCAATCATCTGTGTGGGCACTCGTACAGATTGAGTTCTAACAGCCAAGCTACTTAGGTAGTGAGGCAAACAAATTTAGAGTCTCAATTGAAACTGAGTGACCAACAGCAATAACTTTCTTAGGTTTTACTTAAGAAAAGAATTGCAGCACAGTCAATTCAATATCGAAAGATATTAAATAAATTCAGAATTCATTGAGCTGTCGAAAGACACAAAACTTTTTAATTGAAGAGTTTGATCATGGC
>NZ_JAQREO010000051.1:0-255 GCF_028599385.1 Pseudoalteromonas sp. CST2 | reverse complement strand
AGCTAACTTGTACTAATTACCCGTGAGGCTTAACCATACAACGCCAAACGCGTTTTGTGACAGAAACAAGCGACAGAAGTTAATAGCTAGAGTAGATAGATACTTAGACTTAAAAAATATTATCAGAATTTTCCAAATTTATGAGGTGACTCTTAGCGCGTAGCGTTAACATTGAGGCACCTTGCGCAAAGGAAAAAGTAGCACTACGTGCTTGTCCTTAATCCTTTGCACCTAATTTGCTTGGTAACCATAGCG
>NZ_JAQREO010000050.1:0-255 GCF_028599385.1 Pseudoalteromonas sp. CST2 | reverse complement strand
CAAGCGCTTTTTACTAGCTTGACTAGGCTTATCGCAAGTTAATACGTCCTTCATCGCCTCCAACTGCCAAGGCATCCACCGTGTACGCTTAGTCACTTAACCATACAACCCAAACGGGTCTTTGTTATGTGACAGTTTAACTTCGCCAGAAGTTAATATTGAATACTAAAGTAGATACCAATTAATCACGAATGATTAAATTGGCACTGAATGATACTGCTATCATTCTTTTTTACTTTTGAAAACTCTTGATAA
>NZ_JAQREO010000049.1:0-255 GCF_028599385.1 Pseudoalteromonas sp. CST2 | reverse complement strand
CTTAAAGCCCTTATCCGTCGTTTAGATGCGCTTGAGAGTAACCGGCAACGAGAAGCTAACCGATTAGAAGCAAGTGAATTCAGCAACGTTTCAGCACGTGTTCGCCAATCGATAAAAGTGACTATCGCATTTTTAGATGACGAAATTAAACAGCTTAAATCTGACATTGATGATCACATAGATAATGAGCCTGGTTTAAAAAGAAACAGGAAACTACTAGAGTCTATACCTGGCATTGGGCATGTATTATCGAGA
>NZ_JAQREO010000048.1:0-255 GCF_028599385.1 Pseudoalteromonas sp. CST2 | reverse complement strand
CCCTGTGAGGGGAGTGAAATAGAACCTGAAACCGTGTACGTACAAGCAGTAGGAGCCTACTTGTTAGGTGACTGCGTACCTTTTGTATAATGGGTCAGCGACTTATATTTTGTAGCGAGGTTAACCGTTTAGGGTAGCCGTAGGGAAACCGAGTCTTAACTGGGCGAATAGTTGCAAGGTATAGACCCGAAACCCGGTGATCTAGCCATGGGCAGGTTGAAGGTTGAGTAACATCAACTGGAGGACCGAACCCAC
>NZ_JAQREO010000047.1:0-255 GCF_028599385.1 Pseudoalteromonas sp. CST2 | reverse complement strand
CGCCGTCGATATGAACTCTTGGGCGGTATCAGCCTGTTATCCCCGGAGTACCTTTTATCCGTTGAGCGATGGCCCTTCCATTCAGAACCACCGGATCACTATGACCTACTTTCGTACCTGCTCGACGTGTCTGTCTCGCAGTTAAGCTGGCTTCTACCATTACACTAACCGTACGATGTCCGACCGTACTTAGCCAACCTTCGTGCTCCTCCGTTACTCTTTGGGAGGAGACCGCCCCAGTCAAACTACCCACCA
>NZ_JAQREO010000046.1:0-255 GCF_028599385.1 Pseudoalteromonas sp. CST2 | reverse complement strand
CCCTGTGAGGGGAGTGAAATAGAACCTGAAACCGTGTACGTACAAGCAGTAGGAGCCTACTTGTTAGGTGACTGCGTACCTTTTGTATAATGGGTCAGCGACTTATATTTTGTAGCGAGGTTAACCGATTAGGGTAGCCGTAGGGAAACCGAGTCTTAACTGGGCGAATAGTTGCAAGGTATAGACCCGAAACCCGGTGATCTAGCCATGGGCAGGTTGAAGGTTGAGTAACATCAACTGGAGGACCGAACCCAC
>NZ_JAQREO010000045.1:0-325 GCF_028599385.1 Pseudoalteromonas sp. CST2 | reverse complement strand
GCAAGATGTGGAAGTGGTGTGAGCCATTAAGCTAACTTGTACTAATTACCCGTGAGGCTTAACCATACAACGCCAAACGCGTTTTGTGACAGAAACAAGCGACAGAAGTTAATAGCTAAAGTAGATAAATACTTAAGACTTAAAAAATATTATCAGATATTTTCCAGATTTAGTTGGTACGTGAAAACGGACTGACACCCTAATTTGCTTGGTAACCATAGCGTTTTGGACCCACCTGACCCCATGCCGAACTCAGTAGTGAAACGAAACAGCGCCGATGATAGTGTAGCATTTGCTATGTGAAAGTAGGACATTGCCAGGCTCC